>ONBN01000031.1:0-22015 GCA_900316115.1 uncultured Eubacteriales bacterium | reverse complement strand
TGCCTCCTCCAAAATCTCCGTGTCTTTCTTTCTGAAGAACGGACCAGTAAATCTTTCCTGTAGTCACATTTGAATTTTTATCAAGACTTTCATCAATAAATCTTTCATAATGTCCCAGGTCCAGGTCTGTTTCCGTTCCATCATCTGTAACAAAAACCTCTCCATGCTGGATCGGGTTCATTGTACCGGGGTCAATATTGATATAAGGATCAAACTTCTGCATAGTCACCTGGTATCCTCTGGCCTTCAAAAGCCGTCCAAGGGATGCTGCAGTGATTCCTTTTCCCAGTCCGGAAACAACGCCTCCTGTGACAAAAACATACTTAATTGCCATTTTATATTTCCTCCTCATCCATAAAGCTCTCATCTCATATCTATATCAAACAAAGAAAAAGGTGTCAAAACAGCCCTCCCGGCGGGTAGTATGCCCCGGAAACTCTGTTCTGACACCTTTGTCATAAAAATCACAGATATAAAAATTTGCTATAATATAACCCATTTTCCCACATTTGTCAATAACAAATCTGTAAAATGGTTGTACCCAGTGTTGGTTAATTCTTTCTCATGATCAGATTTTGTGGATCTGGTATTCCATGCTCACTGTATGCTCCGGGATCTCCATAGGATAATTTCCGTCAAAACATGCTTTACAGATCGGCAGTCCTCCTGCCATTCCCTCCAGATAATCGCTCTCCATATATCCAAGGGAATCTGCACCGATCATTTTACGGATTTCTTCTGTACTGTGTTTGGCAGCGATCAGCTGGTCATTACTTGGCACATCTGTTCCAAAATAACAGGGATGTAAAAACGGCGGTGAGCTGATCCTTACGTGAACCTCTTTTGCACCGGCCTCCTTCAGCATGGTGATCAGGTTTGCAATGGTAGTACCTCTTACAATAGAATCGTCTACCAGCACGATCCTTTTGCCCCGTACAACGGATTCCAGTACACTTAACTTCATATGTACACTGGACTCCCTCTCCTTCTGGGTTGGCTTGATAAAGGTTCTTCCTATGTAGGAATTTTTATAAAAAGCAAGTCCAAAAGGAATGCCGGATTCCTCAGAATATCCCTTTGCAGGGATCAGTCCTGACTCAGGAACACCGGTTACCAGGTCTGCCTCTACAGGATAAGACTTTGCAAGAGACTTTCCGCCCCGGATCCTGGCATCATAGACGCTGACTCCGTCAATGGTGCTGTCAAGCCTTGCAAAATAAATATATTCAAAAACACAGTGTGCGTGTTTTTTATTTTCAAAAATCATCTGGGATTTTACTCCCTCCCTGGAAATGCTTACCATCTCTCCAGGCTTTATATCACGGATAAACTCTGCACCTACTGATGTAAGGGCACAGCTTTCAGAAGCAAGTACATAAGCATTGTCTCTTTTTCCAAGGCATAAAGGGCGCAGACCGTAAGGATCTCTCACACCGATCAGTTTTCTGGGGCTCATCACTACCAGACCATAAGCTCCCTGGATCTTCTTTGCTGTTTTCATTACAGCCTCTTCCACGCTTCTGGAGCCTACTCTCTCCCTTGCTATATAAAAAGCGATCACTTCAGAATCTGTAGTGGTATGGAAAACCGCACCGCTCTGGATCAGCTCCCACTTCAGTTCCGGGGTATTCACCAGGTTACCATTATGTGCAAGGGCAAGGCTTCCTTTTACGTAGGAAAGCACAAGGGGCTGTGCATTCTCTGCTACAGACGCTCCTGTGGTAGAATACCGTACATGTCCGATGCCGATATCTCCATCCATCTGATGAATGGTATCAGCTTTTAATACTTCACTTACCAGTCCCAGATCCTTATGGAATTTTACATTTCCAATAGGTCCGTTTGTATCAGATACTGCAATTCCGCAGGCTTCCTGTCCTCTGTGCTGCAGAGCTGTAAGCCCGTAGTAGATGGAAGTCGCCACATTTCCCCCATCCAGGTCATAAATACCAAATACACCGCATTCTTCTTTTATCTCTGCCATCTGGTTCCTCCTATTTGCTTAACCGTTCGTCGCAAACATCCCTATAATATAATTGGAAAAACACATTTGTCAACCCCGCCCTATGAAAATATTTCCATCACCCTCTTAAAAACAAAAATTTGAATTTTTTTCAAAAAACCAGTTGACATCTGTTTTTTTTTGTGTATACTACATCACATAAAGCAAAGGCGCTTTGGATGATACATAAATCGTCCGAAGCGTCTTTTTCGTTTTATAGAAAAAATTATGAGTGAAAGCACAATGAAAGGAGTACCGAAGTATGACTCAAAATATTCCTGAAATTTATGGCAGTCTTGTTTTTAACGACAAGATCATGCGAAGCAAATTACCAAAAGATATGTATAAGGCCCTGAAAAAAACAATCGAGAACGGTTCACATCTGGAGCTGGACGTAGCAAACTCCGTAGCCGTTGCAATGAAAGAATGGGCAATTGAGAATGGTGCTACTCATTATACACATTGGTTCCAGCCAATGACCAATGTTACCGCTGAAAAGCATGACAGCTTCATTTCTCCTACCGGTGACGGACAGGTGATCATGGATTTCTCCGGTAAAGAACTGGTAAAAGGCGAGCCGGATGCATCAAGCTTCCCGTCAGGTGGTCTTCGTGCTACATTTGAAGCAAGAGGTTATACAGCATGGGATCCTACTTCTCCTGCATTTATTAAAGACGGAACACTTTACATTCCTACAGCTTTCTGTTCTTACAGTGGAGAGGCACTTGATAAGAAAACACCTCTTCTCCGTTCCATGGATACATTAAATAAAGAAGCAGTAAACATCCTGCACATCCTTGGAAACACAGAAGTAAAACATGTATCTACTACAGTAGGTCCTGAGCAGGAATATTTCCTGGTAGACAAAGATCTTTATAAAAAGAGAAAAGACCTGGTATTCTGCGGACGTACACTTCTTGGTGCACCTGCCCCAAAAGGTCAGGAAATGGAAGATCATTATTTCGGTACTCTTACTCCAAAGGTTTCCGCTTACATGCATGACCTGGATGTAGAGCTTTGGAAGCTTGGTATTCCGGCAAAAACAAAACATAACGAGGTTGCTCCTGCGCAGCATGAGCTTGCTCCTGTATTTGATACTACTAATGTTGCTGTTGACCATAACCAGCTGACTATGGAGGTTATGAAAAAAGTAGCTGACAAGCACGGCCTGGTTTGCCTGCTTCATGAGAAACCATTTGAAGGAATCAACGGAAGCGGTAAGCATAACAACTGGTCTATGAGCACAGACACAGGTGTAAACCTTCTTGATCCTGGAAAAACACCGGCTGAAAACATTCAGTTCCTTGTATTTCTGATGGCTGTGATCAAAGCTGTTGATGAATATGCGGATGTACTGCGTATCTCCGTTGCCAGCGCCGGAAACGATCACCGTCTTGGAGCTAACGAGGCTCCGCCAGCTGTTGTATCCGTATTCCTTGGCGATGAGCTCACTGAGATCATGAAATCTATTGAGAATGATACATACTTCACTTCTCATGGCGCTGTACAGATGGATATCGGTGCAAAGGTTCTGCCTCACTTTGTAAAAGACAACACAGACACAAACCGTACTTCACCATTTGCTTTTACAGGTTATAAATTTGAATTCCGTATGCTTGGTTCTGCTGCATCTGTTGCAAATCCAAACATCATCCTGAATACTGCTGTTGCTGAAGCACTCCGTCAGTTTGCGCAGGAGCTTTCCGGTGTACCGGCAGAGGAAATGGAGAATGCAGTACATGAACTGATCAAACGTGCCATCCGTAAACACAAACGTGTGATCTTCAACGGAAACGGATATACAGATGAGTGGATCGAAGAGGCTGAAAAGAGAGGTCTTTACAACCTGAAATCTACTCCTGATGCTCTTCCGATGTGGATTTCCGAGAAAAACATCAAGCTGTTTACAGATCACAAGATCTTTACAAAGGAAGAAATCTTCTCCCGTTATGAAATCTGGCTGGAGAATTATTCCAAGACTATCAATATTGAGGCAAATACAATGGCAGAAATGATCCAGAAAGATCTTCTTCCATCTGTAATGACTTATACAGAGAAAGTTGCAGCTGCTGCAAGCGCTAAAAAGGCGATTGTTGCTGATATTTCCACAGCCTGCGAAGCTTCTCTTCTTACAAAGCTTGCTGCCCTTGAAGAAGAAATGGCTTCCGGCGTGGAAAAGCTGAAAGCAGATACTGCAAAGGCTCTTGCAACAGAAGATCCGCTTGAAAATGCAAAAGCTTATCAGTCTGTTGTACTGGAAGATATGGAAGAACTGAGAAAAGCTGCAGATGCTGCAGAGGTTCTTATCCCGGATGCTCTTCTTCCTTATCCAACCTATGGAAAACTCCTGTTTTCTATCTAATCCTATCCGGTAAATACAGGGAATATCCTTATATGAACTCTACTTCATAATTCATTATCGATTTCCTCATCCATTAATCACACGATAGAGGATATTCCCTGATTTACATATAAAAGTCCCGGACAGCAGCCATGACTGTATATTGGACGGGTTTTAAATGGTAATTGTTTTAGTTCGTAAAGGAGCGAAAGAAAGCATATGCTCTCTTTTGCTTCTTTTTTTATTTTTACAGAGGGGAAAGAAAGGAGAATGATTTTATGGATTATTCAGCAGTTAATACGATATGGGTACTTGTAGGTGCCGCCCTGGTCTTTTTCATGCAGGCCGGCTTTGCAATGGTTGAAACAGGATTTACAAGAGCAAAAAATGCAGGAAACATCATCATGAAAAACCTGATGGATTTCTGTATTGGTACACCGGTCTTCTGGCTGGTTGGTTTCGGTATTATGTTTGGTGCAGGAAACGGCTTTTTCGGTAAGATTGGTGGTCTTGCTTCTGAAGCCAATTACGGAAGTGCAATGCTTCCTGACGGTGTCCCGTTCTGGGCATTCCTTATCTTCCAGACCGTGTTCTGTGCTACCTCTGCTACCATCGTTTCAGGTGCAATGGCAGAACGTACCAAATTTTCTTCTTACTGTATCTACAGCTTTCTTATCAGCCTGGTAGTGTATCCTGTTTCAGGACACTGGATCTGGGGCGGCGGATTTATCTCTCAGATGGGATTCCATGATTTTGCAGGTTCCTGTGCTGTTCATATGGTAGGTGGTGTTGCTGCATTTATCGGTGCTGTTATCCTTGGGCCACGTATTGGCAAATATACAAAGAGCGGAAAATCAAAAGCGATCCCAGGCCATAACCTGACTGTAGGTGCACTTGGTGTATTTATCCTCTGGTTCTGCTGGTTTGGATTTAACGGTGCTTCCACAGTTTCCATGGAAGGGGATGCCATTGTAAGCGCAGGTAAGATTTTTGTAACTACCAACCTTGCCGCAGCAGTTGCTACTGTTACTGTTATGCTGATCACATGGGTTCGTTACAAAAAGCCAGATGTATCCATGTCCCTGAACGGATCTTTGGCAGGTCTTGTCGCTATCACAGCAGGATGCGATACTGTATCTCCTGCATCCGCAGCTATTATCGGTATCCTGGCAGGTTTCATTGTTGTATTTGGTATTGAATTTATTGATAAAGTATTGAAGGTTGATGACCCGGTAGGTGCAGTAGGTGTCCATGGTCTGAACGGTGCTTTTGGTACCCTTGCAGTAGGTCTTTTCTCAGATGGAACCGGTACTGACTGGAAAGGTCTTCTGGTAGGCGGTGGCTTCCACGGCTTTGGTGTTCAGGTTGTCGGTATGTTCATCACGATCCTCTGGGTTGCTGTTACAATGACTATTATTTTCCAGGCAATCAAGCACACCATCGGTCTTCGTGTATCTGAAGAGGAAGAGATCCAGGGTCTTGATGTAAAAGAACATGGTCTTACAAGTGCATACGATGGATTTACCATCCATGATACAGTTGCCAGTGTTCCGACTCCTATGGGAACCGGTAAACGTACCAGCTATCCAATGCCTTCTGCTCCTGCTGAAACAGTACCTGAGCTTCCAAGAGAAGGGGTACACAAGCTTACAAAGGTTGTGATCATCACAAGACAGAATAAACTGGAAGAATTTATGCATGCCATGAACGAGATCGGTGTTACCGGTATCACCATTACCAATGTACTTGGCTGTGGTGTACAGAAAGGTGCTCCATCCTTCTACCGTGGCGTTGAAATGGATATGAACCTTCTGCCAAAGGTTAAGATTGAGATTGTTGTCAGTCTTGTACCTGTACAGAAAGTGATCGCTACAGCGAAAAAGGTACTCCACACCGGCCAGATCGGAGACGGAAAAGTATTTGTATACGACATTGAAAATGTTGTTAAGATCCGTACCGGTGAAGAAGGCTACTTAGCCCTTCAGGATACCGCTGAAAACTAAGGCTTCACTCATATTTCTATTATAGAAAAAGGTCTGCATCCCGGCTCTTGTGCAAATGGATCTTCCACTTGCCCGGCTGGTTTGCAGACCTTTTTATTGCAGTATTTTTATATATGCTTCTCTTCCATCATTCCATCTATCTTGGCAGCCTTGGCAGATTCCACCGATAGTGGGCTGCCAGATACCGGATCAGCACTACCACACAGGAGCCTACCACCATTGCCCAGACAGCGCCAAACCGCTGCATCCACACACATACCAACGTTCCTACGATAGAAGCACACGCATAAATATGACGGACAAAAATATAGGGCGGTACACCTGCCATCATATCCCTTAAAAGGCCTCCACCTACCCCTGTGATGGTTCCCACAAACACCAGCAGGAAAGCATTGTCCCCATATCCCCGGCTTATCCCTGTATTTACTCCCATTACAGTAAATATGCCAAGTCCTATGGAGTCCATAATCAGAAGGATCCTTTCAAAAGCCTGGGAATTATGCTGGCCTGGATCCATCTTCTTCATATAATAGGCAAGAAATACCAGACAGGAGGTAATCACTGCTGCCAGCGCATACTTTGGATCCAGAAATACAGTAGGCGGCAGGATCCCAAGTACAATATCACGGATCATCCCTCCTCCTACTGCTGTTACCACTCCAAGTACGCAAACCCCGAAAATATCCATAGAGCATCCTGCTCCTACCATAGCCCCGGATGCTGCAAATGCAACTGTCCCGATCATCTCAAGACAGAACGTGATCACTGACTGAATATCCATCTTCCCTCTCCTACCTGCTGAATCATTACATTTTCTCTGTAAAAAAGGATCCTGAAGTGCAGGATCCTTTTCCTACATATGAAATTATAACAAACCTGTCCTGCTTTGTGTACCCCTTTTATCCTTTCACTCCACCAAGTGCCACACCGGCCACAATATACTTTGAAAGAATAAAATAAATGATCACCAATGGGATAATGGTTACAAACAGACCTACATATACCACTCCGTAATCTGTACGGAACTGGTTTGAGCTAAGCAGCTGCACAAACATAGGCAGAGTTTTCTTGGAATCTGTAGTCAGCATGATGGTAGGTGTAAACAGATTATTCCACTGGGCGATAAACTGGAAGATCGCCTGTGTTGCCACTGCCGGTTTCATAATAGGTATAATGATCCGGTTAAAGGTATGCCACTCTCTGGATCCGTCGATCCGGGCTGCCTCAATCATTTCAATGGAAAGGGTACTTTCCATATACTGTTTCATAAAGAACACTACAGCCGGACTGGCAATAGCCGGTATGATCAGCGGAACATATGTATCCACCAACTTCAGATCCAGCATGAACCTGTAAAAACCGATAATGGAAATCTGGCTGGGAACCATCATGATCGCCATAATAAACGCCCAGGCAAATTTCTTGAATTTAAAATCATATACGTAAATCCCATACGCTGTCATAGAAGAAAAATATACGGCAAGGAAAGTTCCCGGTATTGTAATGGTAAGGGAATTCAGCGCAGCTTTCTGCAATGTGATCTGCATACCATTCTGCTTTGCCAGAAGATTCTTCCAGTTTTCTATCAGATGCCCTGAAGGGATCAGTGAAATACCGGACTTAATAGCCTCTGAGCTTCTGGTTGCATTCATGATCAGCAGTAAAAACGGTCCCAGTGCAAGAAGACAGAAAATCACACATATGACTGTGCGGAAAATCCGCTGCCGTTTTAAAGAACTTGTATAACCGTCTTTCATGATCTCTGCCCTGCCTTTCCGGCTTTCCTTGCTGCCTTTTTCATCCTGCGTTCCTCTTTGTCACCCATTGTGGCAAAAAGGATCAGGCTGACGATCAATGTTACTGCAAAAAGAATCACGGATACTGCTGCCGTTTTTCCAACATCACTGTTATACAGACGCATGATATACATGGCCATTGTAGTAGTCTTGTCATCTGGAAGTCCTACAAGACCTGTTTCCGGAACATTAAACAGTGCAGGAATATCGTACATCTGCAGACCGCCGATAGCGGATGTGACCAGCGTATAAAGCATGATCGGCTTTAACAATGGAAGGGTAATATACCGGAACTTCTTAAAACCTGTGGCTCCGTCAATATCCGCTGCTTCAAACAGTCCCGGATCAATTCCCAGCACTCCTGATATAAGAAGCAGGGTTGTATTTCCAAACCACATCCACCACAAAATGGTTGAGATCAGTCCACGGCTTCCGCCCACACTGGACATGAAATCAAAATTCTTTCCAAGGATGCCCCAATTCTTCAAAGACTGGGTAATAGGTCCATACTGGGAAAACATAGCCTTAAACAGTACGGAAACAGACGCTGCAGTAATAATACTTGGAAGGTAGACGATCACCTTCACTGCCCCTGTCCCCTTTACCTTAACCTTTGTATCAGTGAGCCATACAGCCAGCAAAAGAGAAACAAGGATCTGTGGGACAAAGTTACAGCCCCACATCACCAGTGTATTTTTCAGATAACTAAGCACATAAGGACGTTCCCCTGCACTTAACCCCAGTACATTCAGAAAGTTCTGAATGCCTGCAAAATCTACAAACTGCCTGCCATTTCTTTTATAATAAGAAAGTGTGCTGTAATAGAAAGTATTTATCAGCGGCCACAGCTGAAAGATCAGGTAGGTAATAAAAAAGGGCGCTATAAAATAATATCCATATCTTCCGTAATTGATTTTTTTCTTTTTCTTCTTATTCATAAATACCTCCTATGAAAGGTACTGCCCCTTCGTAAATGAAGAGGCAGTATCCATACAGGCAGCTGCTGTCAGCCTGGGTTCATCATTATTCTACGCTCAGGTAAGAGAAGGTATCATGGATAGATGCTTTCAGATCTGAAATTGCGGTATCAAGATCTTTCTCACCAGATGCATACGCCTTTGTCTGGGTATCCAGAAGGGAAAGGATCTGCTGATCTTCTGCTGTTACTGTAGAAGCATCCAGTCCGTCTGCCAGAGGAAGGAAGAATTCCATAAAGTTCTGTCCTGCATCTGCATACAGATAACCATTGCCGTCTGCGGAAGCGCCGTTTTCAATAATCTGGCTGATAGCTTCTGTATTATTTACATAATCAGAGTTCAGTGCATTGATGGATACCATTCCATCTGTATCACAGGTGAAGAATTTCATGATCTTGCCAGCCAGTTCTGTGTCTGCGCACTCTGTTGTTGCAGCCAGTCCTGTGCCGCCCCAGTAGCATTTATTTGCTGTAGGAACAAGGATTGTGTTGTTTTTCCATGTATCACTTAAGCACCAGTAGGTAAACCATGGGCATCCCATATAAGCGATGGCTGCATTGCTGCTCTCTCCGTCACCGTCCATATTTGCATACCAGTCAGCATTCCACTGATCTGTATTAAAGGTAAGCTCTTCGTCATACATTTTCTTTGCTGTTTCAAGATAAGTTGTGATGTTGTCATCCAGAGTGATCACATCGTTCTCATCATAGAAGCCTACAGATCTGGAGTTTGTCAGCATACGTTTGATCTCATCATAGCCGGAGAACAGCTTGCATTTTCCGCCGGATGCTTCCTTTACCTCTTCTGCTGTTGCAATGATGGTATCAAGATCTTTGAATTTCTCAGCAAGCTCTGCAGGATCTGTTGTGCCCAGATACTTCTCTGCCAGATCTGCACGTACCTGGAAGCATCCAGGTGTTGCCTGCCAGAACAGTGCGCGTACATTACCATCTGCATCTGTACCAAGATCAAGATTATACTGATACATATTCTTGTAATCATCTTCTGTAATGCCCAGGTCTGCTACTGTTTTTACCCAGTCACTGTTTACATACTTCTGAACATAGTCAACTTCCAGTCCCATAAGATCCGGATATAATTCATTAGAAGGATCATCCAGTACAGGATCCAGCTTACCCTGATAATAGTCAGATCCACCGGTATTTACAAATACGATTCTCTCATAATCATCCGGATATGCCTCTTTAAACGGGCCATCCAAGATATTTTTGATATCATCATTCCATCCCCACACTACGAATGCATCATCAGCTGCAGAATCACCGGTAACTGTGTTGTCCGGTTCAGCATCTTCAGCCATTACCGGCACTGCGTATACGGCAAGTCCCCCAACCATTGCAGTGGTAAGTAAAACACTCATAAGCTTTCTCTTCATTTTTGCTACCTCCTTAAATATAATCCTTTTATTTTTTACATTCATTTTGGTACTTCTTTTTCATTACAGGTCAACTGTAAAAATCACCCCAGTTTTTTTACAGATCTGCCCTGAAATAAAGTTCCGTCCACTGTGTAGGATCGGATCAGTGCTGTCTTTGGCTGTTCGATCAGCTCTACCAGCTTCTCTGCTGCAATCCTTCCAATAGCACTGGTGTCCTGACATAGTGTGGTAAGCTTTGGTTCCATGATCCTGGCTATGTTATTCCCGTCATAGCCTGCAATGGAAATATCCTCAGGAATCTTTAAATCCCTTTCCCGTATCTCATTAAATCCTCCAACCGCTGAAAAATCATCCGGATAAAGGATACAGGTAGGTGGATCCTTCAGATCCAGCAGCTCCCTTGTCTGTCTTGCTGACAGGTCTGCATCTCTGTAACGGGCAGGCCGGACATATTCATCCGGAACCTGGATCCCTTCTCTTTGCATCATCCTGTAAAAACTGCTGAGACGATTCTTTGTAACCGAAGTATCATCTCCGTAAATATATGCAATCTTTCTGTGCCCCTGGGAAAAGATATACTCCAGAAGTTCCTCCATTCCCTGCACATTGTTGGATAAAACAGAGATCCTGCCGTCACATACATGGTCAATAGTAACAACCGGCACTTCTGATCTTAAAAGTTCCTGTACTTCCTCGCTGTAAAAATCCACACAGGCCATTACCACCCCGTCCACGCCCCGGTATCTGCAATGTTCATAATAGCTCATTTTCTTTCCCGAAACATTTCCACTGGTAAATGTAATGTCATACCCTTTGCTCTCTGCAGTACTTTTAAAGCTTTCCAGCACATGATTAAAATAAGCATGTGTCAGTCCGCTGTGGGCCTGGTCTACAAAAAGCACTCCCAGATTGTAGCTTCTTTTTGTTTTCAGTGCCCTTGCCGAGGAATTAGGCAGATACCCAAGATCTTCTGCGGTTTTCTGGACCAGTGCTTTTGTCTCTTCCCCGATGTCCGGATAATCATTCAAAGCCTTGCTGACTGTCGCTACAGAAACATTACATTTCTTTGCGATTTCCTTCATCGATACCATAAGCCCTGTTGCCTCTTTGCTTTCTGTGTTTTTTCTAAATCGTTTTCGCATCTTCACTATATTATCTTATGCACAAAAAATCAAGTGATTTTTGCTGTTTTTTATGCGTTTTGTATCCTTTCTCCCTATTTCACAAATTCGATTTTTCAGTTTTTTCCATAATTCACAATGTTTTCCTTGTTTTTCACGAAATCGTTTCGTAAATATTTCTTGCTTTTTTTTACTCTCTCAGATATAGTAAAGTCAAGATAACTATTCCATATTTTTATATGGATAAGTTCTTTATATCTGCATATTTTTCATATTGTTTTCTAATGTTTCTATTATAATTTATATAATTATCAGAACTCATTCGTTTTCGCATATACTTTTTTCAGGACTCCAAAACATGACCGGACATCATTCATGTCTGTACATCGTTTAAAGTTCTAATCTTTGACAAGGGAGGATTTCCAATGAAATTCGGTTTCTTTGACGACGAAAAAAAGGAGTATGTGATCACTACCCCGGATACTCCTCTTCCATGGATCAATTATCTGGGATCTCAGGACTTTTTCAGCCTGATCTCCAACACCTGTGGCGGTTATAGCTTCTATAAAGATGCAAAGCTTCTTCGGCTTACCCGTTACCGTTATAATAACCTTCCGGCAGATTCCAACGGAAAATATTATTACATAAAAGAAGGGGATGTGATCTGGAACCCAGGAACAATGCCCACCCAGACACCTCTGGATGAATATCAGTGCAGGCATGGTCTTGGATACAGCCGCTTCCACGGAATGAAAAACCAGCTTTCAGCAGATCTTCTGGCTTTTGTACCTGTAGATACCCCCTGTGAGATCAATGTACTTACTTTAAAAAACCATTCTACAGCCATTAAAAAGTTTTCCCTTTTTTCCTATGTGGAATTTTGTCTGTGGAATGCAGTGGATGATATGACCAATTTCCAGCGAAATTTAAGTATTGGAGAGGTGGAGATCCAGGGAAGTGCCATTTACCATAAAACAGAATACAGAGAGCGAAGAAATCATTACAGCTTCTTTTCTGTAAATACAACAGTTGACGGCTTTGACACCAGCAGGGATGAGTTTCTGGGCACACGCCGTGGAAATGACCGGCCACTTGCTGTAGAACAGGGAAAATGTACAGGTTCTGTTGCCAGTGGATGGTATCCCATTGCCAGCCACCAAATTGATCTTGTACTTGCTCCTGGGGAAGAAAAAGAACTGATCTTCCTTCTTGGGTATTGCGAAAATCCCCAGGAAGAAAAATGGGAAGCACCAAATGTGATCCGCAAGACCACAGCTCTTGCCATGCAGGAAAAATATCATACTTCCCAGCAGGTAAAAAAGGCTTTCCAGGATCTGAACCATTACTGGGATGATCTGCTCTCCCGCTTTTCTGTAAGCAGCAAGGATCCTCATGTGAACCGTATGGCCAATATCTGGAATCAGTACCAGTGTATGGTTACTTTCAACCTGTCCAGGTCTGCTTCCTACTATGAATCCGGTACGGGAAGAGGCATGGGCTTCCGGGATTCCTGCCAGGATCTTCTTGGTTTTGTCCATCTTGTACCTGAACGTGCAAGAGAGCGTATCCTTGATATTGCTGCTACTCAGTTTGAAGACGGCAGTGCTTATCACCAATATCAGCCTCTTACCAAGAAAGGCAATCTGGATATAGGAAGCGGCTTTAATGATGACCCATTGTGGCTGATCGCAGCTGCTTCTGCCTACCTGAAAGAAACCGGTGATTTTTCTATTTTAGATGAAATGGTTGCCTTTGACTGTGATACTTCCAAGGCACAGCCATTTTTCCAGCACCTGGTACGCAGCTTTAATTATACCTGTACCCACTTAGGACCTCACAAGCTGCCTTTGATCGGCCGTGCCGACTGGAACGACTGCCTGAATCTGAACTGTTTTTCCAGTGAACCCGGGGAACCTTTCCAGACTACAGGTCCTTCCGAAGGCCCTGTGGCAGAATCCGTTTTTATTGCAGGAATGTTTGTAAAATATGGCCGGGAATTTCAGATGATCTGCGAAAAATACAGTCATCCAAAGGAAGCCCTTCAGGCGAAGGAAGCTGTAGATAACATGTACCAGGCTGTACTTGATGACGGGTGGGACGGCGACTGGTTCCTTCGTGCCTACGATGCTGCTTCCCAAAAGGTAGGCTCCCATGAATGTGAAGAAGGCCAGATCTATATTGAGCCACAGGGATTCTGTGTAATGGCAGGGATCGGCGTAAAAGAAGGCTTGGCAGAAAAAGCCCTGGATTCTGTAAAAGAACGGCTGGATACAAAATACGGGATCATGGTACAACAGCCTGCTTATACCAAGTATTACCTGAACCTTGGGGAAATCTCCTCTTATCCACCAGGTTATAAAGAAAATGCTGGTATTTTCTGTCATAACAATCCCTGGATCTCCATTGGAGAAACTGTGATCGGCAGAGGCGGCCGTGCTTTTGAAATCTACAAAAAAACCTGCCCTTCCTACATTGAAGATATCAGCCAGATCCACAGGACAGAGCCGTATATTTATTCACAGATGATTGCCGGAAAAGATGCCCCACGGCACGGAGAAGCCAAAAACAGCTGGCTTACAGGTACTGCTGCCTGGACATTCGTCAATCTTTCCCAGGCAATCCTGGGCATACAGCCAAGCTATGAAGGATTGTCTATAGCCCCATGTATTCCTGCAGACTTTGGGGATTTCACTGTCACCCGCAGGTTCCGTGGTGCCGTATATCATCTTTCCATTTTAAATCCTGATCATGTTGAAAAGGGAGTAAAATATTTGGAAATCGACGGAAAAAAGATTTCCGGCAATCTGATTCCTTTTGAAAAAGGAAAAACAGAATATCAGGTAATTATCCATATGGGATAAACCATTTTTTCAACACATAAAAACAGCCATGTGTCTTTAACCGGTTCAGCTTTCTTACTAAACATCCAGATTAAAACACATGACTGTTTTTTATTGAGCAGGCTCACCTTTTACAGTAACTCCTGTAAAGCAAACTTTTCATTTATTTTTCAGAGGGTCGATCTCCGCTTTATAAACATATCTGAGGAACAGTGCACAGATTACGAAGGAAAACAGCTCTGCAATAGGGAATGACCACCAGGTAGCCTTGATCCCTCCTACCCTTGCCAGAATAAACGCTGCCGGAAGAAGCACTACCAGCTGTCTTAACACAGATACTGCAAGGCTTAAGAATCCATGGCGCAGGGACTGGAATACAGAGGATGAAACCACACTGAACCCAGCCAGCAAAAAGCTGAAGCTGATGATACAAAGAGCCGGAACACCGATCTCCAGCATAGTATCTGAAGCACTGAAAATATTCAGCAGCCACTGTGGGAACAGCTGGAATACTGCAAATCCCAGAAGCATGATTCCAACACCAAGAGCCACACTGATCCGGATGGTCTTTGTGATACGCTCCGGCTTCTTTGCTCCATAGTTGTATGAAATGATCGGCACCATACCATTGTTCAGTCCGAACACAGGCATAAATACAAAGCTCTGAAGCTTGAAATAAACGCCGAATACTGCTGTTGCTGTAGAGGAAAATCCCATCAGGATCTTGTTCATGCCAAAGGTCATAACAGATCCTACTGAAGCCATGATGATGGATGGTACGCCAACACTGTAAATATTCTTTACAACATGTGCGGACAGCTTATATTTCACCAGTGAAATATGAAGTTCTTTATTGATATGACGGTTTATAAAACACCCTACAATAGCAGCAACAATCTGTCCTGTTACAGTTGCAAGGGCAGCTCCTGCAACTTCCATTCTTGGAAAGCCGAAAAGTCCAAAGATCATGATCGGATCCAGGATAATATTCAGGATCGCACCAAGAAGCTGTGTAAGCATAGAGTAAAATGTCCTGCCTGTTGCCTGCAGCAATCTTTCAAATACAAACTGCATAAACAGACCAAATGACATCATTCCAATGATCCGTACATAGACTGTTCCATAAGATAGGATCTGCGGATCCTGTGTCTGTACTGCAAAGAATGTATGTCCGAATAAGCCGGTAAGTACAGCAAAGGTGAGTGCACTTAACAGGCAAAGGATGATACCGTTATTGGCAGCCCTGTTAGCGTATTCTGTATTCTTCTCTCCCAGGGATCGTGACACCAAAGCGTTGATACCTACGCCTGTTCCTGTTCCTACTGCGATCATCAGGTTCTGCACCGGAAAGGCCAGTGAAACGGCTGTCAGTGCATTCTCGTTCAGTTTTGCAACAAACATACTGTCTACAACATTATATAATGCCTGAACCAGCATGGAGATCATGATCGGGACAGACATTGATACAAGCAGTTTTCCAACAGGCATAATGCCCATTTTGTTTTCTTTTTCCACGGTGTTTTTTTCCATGAAAATCCCCCTCTCAATGTATTTTGATAAATATTTTGACGCATCCGCTTTTTGCGGTAACTCCATCCATTCTATAGCAGTGCATCATATATGTCAATCAAAACATCATAAAAAGAGAGGGGAACTTTCACCGTCGAACTTTCACCGAACTTCCACAAGTGGTACAGTAAAAGAGCTCTTGACAAATCTTATAGATTCTTATTTTATTATGCAGCAAAGATATGTTTTGCTGCATTTTAACAAACGATATTACTTTAATTTATCAAAGATTTTTTACTGTACCATCATGGTCTCAGGCTAAATCTTTTTCATTTTTCTTTAAGCCATCCACTGCTGCTAATTCTTCTTGTGGCGTAAACCATGATTCCCAGCGGTATCAAACATAACAGGCATGCAGCAGGTATATCATAATAGGCTGCCAAATAAACAATCACACCCATTATTGCATAAACAGTAAACCACCAGCCAATAAGCAGACTTGTATTTCTCACATTATATCCTTCTGCCTTTGCTCTCCGATTTAGCCATCCCAGTTTTCCATTAAATGCCAGTATCGCCAGTAAAACCATCCCCGGCAATCCAATCCTCAGTGGATACATACGCAGTTCCTCCCTATTAAGTCAAGTCTTTTTTCCTTGAATAACAAGGATTTTTTCAATATATCATCAATAAATATCTCAGAAGAAGCCATAGGAATGGACATTTCTCTGTATCTGGTACGAAAATAGCGAATTTTGGGTACACGAAGTAAAACGTCTTTCTTTTCGTTCTACATGGCCTTGTGTATACCCATCCATCTACGGCAGCGAACCTCCCGTGTCTACCAGGATCATCAGCCCTCTGGAATATATTCCTGCCGACTACTGGCTCATTCTTTGTATGTTTTATTACTGACTTTCTTCCTGCAACAGCACTTTCAGTGGACGTTTTCCTATTGCATTCCGATTTTTATACTTCCAGCTACCGTAGCTGGTCTCAGCATTCAAGCATTCTTTACTCAAATGCTCAATCCAACCACGATATGCTGCTTCCTGATATTTTTATGCTGCCATTATTGTTTCCGGCCTTATGATATCACTCAGCATCTTCTGACCATCATAATCTACACCTTTTGTCAGTATCGTGTAGAAGATCCTGATCAGCTTGCACGCAATCGCTATGACTGACTGCATCTTCTTCAAAGGATTTTGCTTCCTCGTCCTGTAATAGTCATGGATTTCTCTAAACTCTTTATTCTTTCCTATCACAGATATCGCAGCTTCATACAATGCATATCTCAGGCGTTTTCTTCCCCTGTGGCTGATGCGGCTTTCTCCGTTGTGTTTGCCGGAACTGTCTGCAACAATGGCATAACCTGCCAGTTTCTGCAGCTGCTTTGGGTTATCAAAACGACGAATGTCACCCACCTCTGCAATAAAACAGCTTACGGTTTTTAAACCAATCCCGTTGATCTCCATCAGTTTATCAATGTATGGAATCTCAGAAAGTTTCTCTTCTATCTCCCGCATCAGATCATTCATTCTGTTTTTATATACTTCATAATCCTTCAGTAGGTTGCGAATCTCTATTCTGGCACTTCCCGGTGCTTCTGTACTTCCGATGCTGTGCTCCGCAGCTGATACCAGGGTCCTTGCCCTCTTTAAGCCAGCGCCTTTCAGCTTTGCATCCCTCCATACCTGATTTACGCCATCTACGCCAAGTTCTTTTATGTCACATGGCAACGGTGCCTTTTTGATCACCATCATCCCGCTTACAGCATCCGGGTTTTTATAAACATCTTTTATTTCCGGAAAATAAATACTGAACCATCGGGCAATCCGGTTTTTGATCCTTGTAAGTTCTTCCTGCGTCTGAATACGAAGATTTGACAGATTTCTGATCTCTGCGTATATCCCTGTTGGGATATATGGATACGAAAATCTTCCTTCATTTACCAGTCCCGCAATTGTTTTTGGATCCTTACGGTCATTCTTATTCGGGTTGTTATCATCCAGTTCTTTGGACTTCTTTACATGATGCGGATTCACATGCACCGGCTTCATTCCCTGTTCCTGCAGGTACGCTCCAAGGTTCAGCCAGTAATGACCGGTAGGTTCCATACCTGGAATCACCGCCTCTTTACCATGTTTGTCTGCCATGTCTTCCATCCATGCCTTAAATGCAGCAAACCCGGCTTCATCTTTGTTGAAAGCAAACGGCTTTTTTGAGTACTCATAATTCCGCCAGTCAAAGGCCCTTGCATAATGAGTTTCACTTCCCACATCAATACCAACGATTAAAGTTTTTTCCGTAATAGATGCAATTTTTGCGTTCTGTGTGTTATAATTCATTTCAGATACCTCTCTGTTCAATAAGATTTTTTACTAACCGTGCAAAGTCAGTAATCTTATTTTACTCTGAGGTATTTTTTTCTCAACCTTCTTTCTCGGAATTCCTTATATTTGAATTATACAAGAAGCTCCTTTTAATTCAGACTGTATTTCATCACTTTGCCCCACTTATATTTAACCATTTCTATTCAGTTTCAGTAATATATTTCGTCATAAAAAAGAAAGAACTTTTCTCCACAGTCAACCTACATTTGATAAAGCATCCGCCTGATCAGGAACAGAATCAGGATATGTGCGGGATAAAAAACATAGAAAAAGTATTTTGCCCATTTTCCCTTAATAAACCCTCTCTGTCCGTTATACATATTAATGGAAAGAAATGCAAAGCAGGCTTTCCACTCATAGATCAGCCAGCTTGTACCGATCACCGCCTGGGCTGCCTTCTTCTCCTTTAACCAGTACATTATAAGAAGGAATACATATCCTCTGTAGCTGTAATCTGCCTTCAGATTCCATGATACCGCAAAAAGGCCTGCCATACAGATAAGCTGCATCAGCTGACTATCCTTAAAATAATCCACTGCACAAAAGGCAAGATACCCCAGAAATAATGTAAAAAACACATTCTGGGTAGACATGTCAAAGAATGTACCTTTATGTGCCAGATCCCAGGGAATTTCTGAAATACAGGCAAATATCAAAAGATTTCTACCATATTTAAAACGATTATGTGTATGTATAAAGCCTTCCACCAAAAGAAAGCAAAAGATAGGAAACGCTGCCCTTCCCACATCCCGCATAATCCTGTAAATCGATATGTCCGTGCCTCCAAGAACAAACAGCGTCCTGGTAGCTTTTGCTGATTTCACCAAAAGAAATGCTGCTGTATGGTCGATCAGCATGATCACCATAGCCAGTACTTTTAATGCACTGCCGCTTAAAACCCGGAACTTTTCCGGCATAAATGAATCCTGTAATTGTTTTGTCTGCTCCATCCTGTCCTCCCTCTAAGTCACATGCCATGATTTATAATAACCCTCAACTATTGGATCAAGTATATCATAGGAAATAGCTGCATAGCATCAATTTTCTGCATAATAATTATTCATCGCATATTCAAAGCGCCGGTCAAAAGCCAAAGCTGCCTGTTTGCTGATTTCAAGCTGCGGCTTCATCATATCAAATGCATGCATATTACTGTGGTAAACATCCAGCTCTGCCTCAATTCCTACCTTTTTCAGATTGTTTATATAGGTACAGGTTTCTGCATAAAAAGGCTCTCCGTCTCCCACAAAACTATATGCAGGCGGAAGACCATCATGCACAAAGCAGCACACAAACCACCGCCAGCACTCTCTCCACCTACCATGATCTGATTTCTGTTAATCTGCAGTTCGTCTGCATGATTTTTCAGATATAACAATGCATCATAGCAATCCTCTATAGCAGCCGGATATGGCTTTAGGAAAGAAAGCCTGTATCCCGGTGAAATGACGGTTACGCCATAGTTTTTCGCCAGACTGATCGCCCTTGACATATGTACCATTTCTTTCATTCCTGCCATATAGCCGCCACCATGTATCCACAATATTCCCGGGTAAGCGCTTAATTCTTGGGTATACTCCACTTCGCAGATAGGAAGTGGACAGTTACTATATTTGGAGGTTTCATTATGAGCAGTAAACGTGCCCCAGGGCGTTCCCTGGATGAATGGATGGTAAGCGCTTAATTTTCATAGAAGATCTGAATTTACAGAAAAATTTCACACCGTCCCTGATTTTTTAGCTGATCACCCTTTCTTATCATAGAAGAATCTTATTTACAGACTTTTTCTCATAGTCTCTATTGAGGAGTTTGCAGAAATCCTTCATTCCTGCTTCTAAATAAATTCAATCTTCTATATGGATTTTCAGCCAGCCTGTGATATCATCCTGATGGGCTATAACCAATCAGAATTGGGGTAAGTAACTTTTTCATATTACCTGCCCCACAATACAATTTAATCTCACTTATATTAACCATAAAAATGTTTCTACAATCTTCTTCTCAAACTGGAAGTTACCTCTCTTTAAAATCAAATTTGCTGTTTACATTTCTTTAATACAACTAATAATTCGTCCATCATTTCTACACCAGGCATATGTCCTGTGTTAGCAACCACCTTGCAATCTAAATTTGCATTATTGCTACTATTCACTAATTTCTCTACTGATTTTGTAGAAGCAACTATGTCTGTATCTCCCTGCAAAATTATGTACGGAATCTGGACACTTTTTAATTGCTCTGTAAGGTTAATATGTATTATCTCTTTCCACAATGAAGTATTCTTCATATATCCATTTACCATAATTGCTTTAAAATCCTTCATTTTATAATCAGGACTCATCAACAATCCTTTTACAATAGTTCCCATTGGTGCTTTCTTACCAGTTTTATTTTGATAGGCATTCGTATATTTACGAAGTGCATTTGATATCAATTGTAAGTCGTTTCCTTTAAAATTATCTACCGTTACATTTTTGATTTTTTCCAATTTCTTCGTCGGAATACTTGTTGCAGTTAAGGTGTTCCTCACTTCATCACAAATAAACACATCTTTAATTATCTGCCCACAAGCAATAACACAATCGACAGCATAAGGGTTCTTTTCTAATAACTTAGCACTTAGTATAGACCCCCAAGAAGTTGAAAATATTATTATCTTATTATTAGGAAATTTATCCTTTATCTTTCCTATCAACTCTTCCGTCATTTGAACAAAGGAATTAATGGAAAATGAATCATCAATCACATGGTTGTTTATTCCACAGCCAAGTTGATCCCAATAAACCATAATAAACTCATCTGTAAATACTGGGAATAATCCTCTGCATCCAACCGAAAATGGTATCGGTGTCCCCGGTCCACCATGCAAGGTTATAACTACTGGATCATCTTTACGTTTCCCTTCTATCAACACCTTCTGTTGATATCCCCCAAGGGAAAAAGAACATAATTCCGAAATTTCATTATTGCTTTTTATCTTTTTATTATTCATTCCACTATCGTCTCCATTATGCGTACAATTCCAATTGTTCTATGCGCTCTCATGTTCATCTTCCTGTTTGTATGGTCATACTATTTTAACCAATTTATGATATCTTCATCTGTTGCATGGTTGGCATTAAAGGGAGCATACCATTTTGCCGGATATTTCTCTTTGATTTTCGCTGCCAGCTTCTCAGGTTTTGTGGCTCCACTGGTTGTAAAAACAGCTGCCTTTTTCCCATTTAATTTTACTTTATCAAGGAAACTAAACACTGCATTTGGAAGCGTTCCGCACCAGATCGGACCTCCGATCAGTATTCGGTCGTATGCTGAAATATCCGGAATCTCCATATCCAGTTCCGGACGTTCTTTTAACATAATTTCTTTTAATGATGTGGATACTGTTTTTCTATAGGACATCTGGTAAGATTTATACGTTTTGATCTGGATCAGATCCGCACCGGAAAGCTTGGCTATCCGTTCAGCCACTTCTTTCGTCTTTCCTGTCTGTGAAAAATAAACAACTAATGTTTTCATTTTATATTCCTCCTCATCTACTACAATATATTTATGGTTAATATCCCTTACAGCCAGTAAGGAATTATCCATCTTGTTGCTTAAGCTGTTAGAATGAGTGGAGCAATAGGTC
>ONBN01000032.1 GCA_900316115.1 uncultured Eubacteriales bacterium | reverse complement strand
ACCGATAGATTTATACCTGGCTGACATAATATTGGCTCTGTGTCCGGCAGAATTCATCCACTGGTTCATGGTTGCTGTAGCTGATGTATTTCCTGCTGCAATATTTTCTCCGCTTGCCTTTGCATTGGCTGTAAAACAATCCTGTCCTGTTGGTCTTGTATGTGAAAAATCAAGACATGTTTCTACAGCACGGAGCATGGCTGATTCCAAAAGGCTTTCGTCCATGGCAAGAGGTGCCAGACCTTCTTTGCCTCGTTCCTGATTTACAATATCTAACACCCGATATGCATCATCGTAATGGTAATTTCCTGAATAATATAAGGTTTCCACCGTCAGGTAAGACCCATCTTCCATCTGTGTAAGGTGAGAAGGATAATCCACATTCAGATTGGTACATCCGCTAAACGCTCCTGCTTCAATCTTTTTCACAGTAGATGGAACCTTAAGGTATGTAAGAGATTTACATCCCCAGAAATCTGCTACATCAATATTTTCCAGTCCTTCTGGAAGATTTACAGAAGAAAGGGCTGTACAATTAAAAAAGATCCTTGTGCCAAATTCCTTAATATTACTTCCAAGAGTTACTGTAGTAAGACTTGTACACTGCTCAAAAGTTCTGTATGGAAGAACAGCTACCCCATTTCCCACATAAGCTGTCACAAGGCTTCTGCACTCTTGCGCAATGCCGTATCCAATGGTTGTCACAGTATCCGGAATTGTAAGAGATGTAAGACCTGATCTGGCAAATGCCCAGTCTCCAATGGTTGTCACAGTAGCTGGAATAGATACCTGCTGCAAGGCTGTATTTTTGATAAAAGCCGAACCTCCTACCGTTACAACTCCATTTGGAATCGCATAGGAAGTATCTCTTTTCCCAGTTGGATAATCCAGTAATGTGCTTCCATCCTTTGTAAAAAGAACACCATTTTCTGCTTTAAAGGACGGATTCTGACTGTCTGCTGTATACTGGCTGATACTGGATCCGAAAAATGCCAGCGGATCATACGTAGTCAGGGATGCTGGAAAATGAAAAGCAGTAATCGACGTCTGCTGAAAAGCATACTCTCCTACTTCACAAACCTGCGATCCCATATTTAAGGTTTCCAGATTGATGCAGTCTGCAAAAGCTGCTGTACCGATCACCTGAAGAGACTGTGGCAGTGTTACTGAATGAAGATTATATGCATTGTAAAAAGCTGCTTCACCAATGGATACAAGCCCCTCAGGCAAAGATATCTCACGCAGGGAGCCACATTCTATAAAGCTGTAATCGCCTACACGAGTAATCCCCGGGGAGATAATAATCGTACTGATCTGTCCTACATCATCTTTCCAGGGGGCACTCTTTGAATCCGCAAAATCCTTCATTGCTCCAGAGCCACTGACTGTGAATACTCCATTTACAAGTGTGGCGGTAATGCCATTTCCTGCATCATAGCTTTTGGTGCCTTAGTTCTCACCGGAAGAAAACAGATCTGTATCCGCATCCTCCTCCACATCTTCAAAAACTACATCTCCCTCCTGGGAATCTTCCCCGGAAACATCGTAACCCTCCTCTGCGTCAGTAACTTCATCCTGATTCTCAACATCCTCAACAGATGTTTGGTCTTCCCCTGTTACAGGTGTGGCAGAAGAATCTCCTTCTGGCTCGCTCTCATCCGCTTCACTGCTGCCTGCTTCACTCTCAGCAGTTTCGCTGTCAGTTGTCTCGCTTGCAGTGAATTCACTGCCAGCCACTTCCTCAGCCTGGCAGATCGCAGCCGGCTGCACTGCCAGCATAAAACTTAAAATACCTGCTAAAAACTTCTTCTTCATGGTTTCCCTTCTTTTCTTCATGTGTATTTGTGACAGCCCGGGTATCAAATCCGTCTGCTTTAATTTCCTTTATTATACTACTAATGTTCCGTCGATTCTACCCAAAAGATAGGATAATCAACTTCTCCAAATTGACAGATAAATGACAAAAACAAAAAACGGTTGCCTTGATCACGCAAATCCTGTTTGCGAAATCCGACAACCGTTTTCAGTTTCAAACCTTCTGTTTAATCTGTTTATTTTTTAATTTGTTTCTTATTTTCCCGGAATCCCTCTGAATACATTGATGTCAAAATCCATTGCTGCTTCGCTTTCCCTGCATGTATCCAGTATAACGTTATCAGAAGACGCTGCATCTACGCGCACAGCATCCACAGAAAGTCTTACCAGTTCATTCATGCTGAGCAAAGCCCCCACCTGTGCATCGAAGCAGGAAGAATCCCCTTCTTTTTCTTTTTTGTCTGCTTGTGTAGTCGCTACAATATGATTGCAGGCAACGTAATTTTCTGTTCCGGAAACCAGGCGGATCACCACAGGCTTTATCCCTGCCGGTTTTAAATATTGCATTTCTATGGTTTCAGAAATATGATTGCTGATCACAGAGTTGCAGCTTCCCTCTATATGAATAAGGCCATAATCATCATTCAGCCCATTATCATATCCCTGCATAGGCGGCCACGGCTCATGATCCCTCAGGAAATGATTAGAAGATACCAGATTTTCCCTGCAATCTTCAAAAATCAGCATGCCAGGATAAAAAGAGTGAAACCTGTTGGCTGTTACAGAGGATCTAAGCACACCTCTAAAATGAACAATGCTTCTGCCCCTGGGGAAAATATTGTTGGAAGCAACCAGTAAGCCTCCGAAATTTTCTGCATAAATTGAATGACCTCTGTATCCTGCACCCATAAGATTGTCTGTGATCTTAGATGCCTGTCCAGCACCCCGAAGTTCCACACAATTTCCACATTCTGCAATAAAATTATCATGTACAGACAGTGCATCTGAATTGTAAAGAGTCACGCCATGCTCCAGATATATGATTCCCATACCTGTGATTCTAAATGAATCCTGTGCACTGGCAACATAAATCCCGGTCTTTCCATTTACATATGTATTCTCAGGATCTCCATTCCCATCATCTACAAAATGAAGCCCATCTATGCAGAAATTTTCAAATTCCACAGAACTGATTCTTGGATCTCCTTCACGCTCTACTAAAAATGCCGCTCCTGATCTTTCGTCGTTTTTCTCAGGCTTCAGATCCACCAGGATCCTGCTGCCTCCAGGCCAAATATCATGAAGATCTTTCCACTGTTCCTGTGGTACATTATACCGGATACTGGACGACACAAATCCATGTCCGGAGCCTTGGATCTTCAGATAACTGATATCAATCTTTACCTGAGTTTTCAGGTGATAATCCCCAGAAGGAATATAAATAACCGCACCTGGTTTTCCCTCATCATTCACATCCGTTTCCTGTTGTCTGCTTTTAATATCTGCAAGGATGCTGTTGATCACTTCTCCAATATCCGTATACGGATTACCAACATGCCAGTCTGTCACATCATAGTAATTTTTACCAGCCATTTTTATCCCTCCGGTCACTCTTTCCTGAAACAGTCTTTTAATTTATATGATTCATAATTTCTGATCACTGCTTTTCCGCCATGAGCTGAAATACTCAACTGATCCTGCTGATCACCTGCAAAAATATTGTTTGAATGATTATTCCGATACTGATCTGTAAAAATTTCCAGAGAACTCTGATCAGAAAAAATATGAACATCCAGTTCGCTTTTATCATTAACCAACAGCACACTTCTGGATACACCTGTGCTCCATCCATCAGAATTCTGCCTGTCCACAGATAATTCTCCATTTTTCAAATCAAAGATACAGCAGGTTTCTTTTCCGTCACCGCATCTAAATTTCATTTCTATACTGTCTGCGTCTGTTTTCTTAAGATCAAACACAAATTTCATCTCAAAGCTGATCCCGTCTCCTGCTTTTAACTGCTTCGGATCTTCTGTTATCAGCATTTCTTCCTGACAAAACCCGTCTTCACGGATATTTTTCATTTCCTCTATTGGAACAAACTGCAATGTACCATCATTACCAAGTTTTACTTCCCGAATCAGATTAAAGAAACCACACCATCCCTCCTGATAGGTAGGTCCCCAATCCTTAAAAAGCGGCATCCATTCCCATTCATTTGCCCAGGAAATGACCAGTCGTCTTCCATCTGGTGTTACAATGGACTGTGGTGCATAATAGTCAAACCCCCAATCCATTTCCCCACTTACATGAGAATCAAACCTGCCGGTTTCATAATCAAAATCCCCTACCAGATATACAGAGGTATGATCCCCTGATCCCATCGGTGAAAATGTGAGAACGTACTTATCTCCTAATGGATAGAAATCCGGACATTCCCACATAAATCCCCATTCTCCACGGCTTTCTGACAGTACATTTAAGTAATTCCAGTGATAAAGATCTTCAGATTCAAAAATCAGAGCCAGTCCTCTGTGATTGCGGCTTCCTCCGATCACCATATAATATTTTTCTTCATGCTTCCATACCTTTGGATCCCGAAATGAGTCCGGTTCGATTCCCTCCGGAACAGTGATCAGTGGATTTCCGGTATATTTTTCAAAATGAATACCATCCTCACTTATGGCAAGACACTGGGTCTGCACATTTCCATGTCCATGATTGGCTGTAGCTGTATAAAACAGATACATTTTCCCATCATGTTCAATGGCACTTCCGGAAAAGCATCCGCCCTTTTGAAAATCATCATATACCTCACTTGGTGCCAGTGCCAGAGGAAGATATTCCCAGTGAAGAAGATCCTTGCTGACAGCATGTCCCCAGTGCATACTGTCCCAGAAACCGCTATATGGATTTGTCTGATAAAAAACGTGATACTGCCCTTTAAAATAAATCAGTCCATTTGGATCATTCATCCATCCACATTGAGGCATTAAATGGTAATGCTGACGCATTTTTCCATTTTCCACATACTTCTTTTTATCATCTATTTCTTTTTGTGCTTTTGCAATTTTTTCGTTCATTAATAATTTAGTCACTATTTTCTCCATGTCATTACCCTTTTACAGCTCCGGCAGTCATTCCCTGAACAATGTATCTTTGCGCAAACATGGACAAAATCATTACCGGAAAACTGAACAGGAAAGCACCGGCACACATTGGTCCAAGATCCTGATTATATGCAGATAGGAAACCTGCAAGTCCTACGGTAAATGTTTTGGCATTCATGCTTGTCAGAAGCAATGAAAGCAGGAAATCATTCCATGCCAGAAACAATGTAAATATAAATGCAGTTGCAAGTCCAGGCATACAGATTGGCAAAATAATCCTTCGGAAAGTCTGAAGACTGGTTGCACCATCCACGTATGCCGCTTCATCCAGAGTTGATGGTATTCCTTCGTAAAAGCTAAGCATGGTCCACATAACAAAAGGCATGTTGACAGCTGCATAGACAATGATCAGTGCAATCTTGGTATCATAAAGTCCCAGGTTACAGATGATTTCATAAATTGGAACTGCAATACTGGAAGTTGGAATCATTTTCAGACACAAGATCAGAACTACCAGCCATACAGACAACTTTGCTCCTGATCTTTGAATGGCATATGCAGCCAAAGATCCCAAAATTACCGCGATCAGTGTACTGCCTACAGCTGTAGTCAGACTGTTGATCAAATATTTTGCTGCATCCATTCTGGAAAAAAGTTGTGAAAAACTCTCTGTTGAAAATACTTTAGGCAGAAAGGACGGTGGAACTGCAACCACTTCTGATCCCGGTTTAAATGAGCAGCAGATTACATAAATATATGGAATCAACCAGAATAGTGTAACAATTATTGAAATAACAATTGCTATTTTCAGTTTGATACTCTTACCTTTTTTCATTTTCTTCTCCTTATTGAAATCCTTAATAATTACTGTTTAATACCTTCTCAACAGTTTTTATTTTTTCTTTGGATTCCATAAACTCTGCATGAATATTAAAGTGAATACCACAAGAACTATGATAAAGATAACAGCCATCGCACTGGCATATCCTGTGTTATTGTATTTTACAAGGGTCTTATAAATAACAATACTGATCGTCTCAGAGGAACTGTTGGGGCCGCCTTCTGTCATTGCCCAGATAATATCAAATGTCTTTGCTGCATCAATGATACGCACAGATAATGCAGTAAGCAGAACCGGCTTGATTCCCGGCACTTTAATGTAAAAAATCTCCTGCAGCTTATTGGCTCCATCCATTCTTGCCGCTTCGACCATGCTGCCATCCAAACCTTGAAGCCCAGCCAGAATCATCAGCATCATAAATGGTGTGGTCAGCCATATATCTGCGATGCAACATGCGATCAAAGACCATCTGGAATCCGCCAGCCACAGAATATCACTGGCGTTGGATAGGATTCCCATTCTCATCAACATCTCATTGACAATACCGAAATTTGAACTCATCATCAGTTTCCAGATAAGACCTGCAACCAATGGTGCAATCATAAGCGGAGTCATCATAAAAGACCGAACGATCTTGCTTCCTTTATAGTTGAGTTCAAACAGTAATGCAAAAATAAATCCAAGAATTGTTTCCACAGATACCGCTATCAGAATATAGACCAGTGTATTTTTCAACTGCTTCATAAATCCACCGGCAGTAAATGCTTTAATATAATTATCAAGTCCTATAAATGCCCGGTCCCCTGTGATGCCAACCTTAAAAAAGCTGTCAAATACCATTTTCATGATCGGATATATCAAAAAAGCACCCATGAAAATCGCACCCGGAAGAAAGAACAGCAATAATGTTTTCTTTGATATCAGTCTCATACTATTTCCCGCTTTCTCAAAACCAAGGGTGATTCAACTCTTTTTTTGTCAAACCACCCTTGGATCAATTATACACTCAATATGATCTATATGATCTTACTTGCCGATTGCTTCGATCTCATCTTTTGCAGCTGCAAGAGTTTCTTCCACATCAGCACCGCCCAGGCAGGATTCTACAACACCTACCAAAACTTCTTCTACCTGTGACCATGTTGTAACCATTGGTCTTGGCTGAGTCTGTGCTGCACCCAGTGTATCCAGAACTGCCTGTGTGTGCTCATTTCCAGCCTCTTTGGCAGATTCTTCGTATACAGAAGTACGTCCTGCGATCTTAAGTGTTTCATTCATGTAATCAGCATTATGATCATACATATACTCTACATATTTCAGTGCCATGTCTTTGTTTTCAGAGTTCTTCATCACGCTCTCATACCAAGGACCTGTTGTTGCTCCAATGCCTGCACTTCCACCGATCATCGGTGCACATCCAACCTTATCAGCTCCAAGTGCTGCTACTGCTGCCGGATACTGATGGCTCCAGTTCAGCTGCATGGCAACCTTGCCGTTTGTAAATAACTCCTGAGATTCTGTTGCTGCTGTAGCAAGAGAATCTGTAGGTGAATAATCTGCATTTGCCATTTCAACCATGAAGTTCAATGCATCTACGTATGCCTGGTCAGTAATATTTACATTTCCGTCTTTATCATATACAAGTCCTTCTGCACCGGCCTGGCATGCAAAATCAAGGAATGAACAAACTGCATCAGTACCACTTCCAAATACGGTTGTTCCATACATGTCATCTGTTTTCAACTCTTCTGCAAGTGCTTTGTATTCATCCCATGTCTTCGGCACTTTATCCTCCGGAATCAGATCTTTTCTGTAGATAAGGATCTTTGAATTCACCCACATTGGATATCCGAGAAGGTTGCCATCAATAGTTCCGCTCTCTTCCAGTGTTGGAAGAAAATCACTTGTATCAGTTCCTGTGATCGGTTCGATTGCATCCGCAAATGCTGCCAGCCATACAAAGTCCATACATGCAACATCGTGTGCAGCCTGGCCTGCCTTGATTTCTGTAGAAAGCTTATCGTACATACCTGTATAAGCAACTGCGTCAATCACAACCTTGCATCCTGTCTCTTTTTCAAAATCCGCAGCCGTATTGTTGGCCAGTGCTTCTGCCGGTGAACCACTTTCAACAAGAACAGTTATGCTGCCCCCATTTCCCTTATCCTCTGCAAAACATGGTACAACCATTCCAGCCATCATACTTCCAGTTAATGTTGCAGCGAGTAATGAATTAATAATTCTTTTTTTCATCTTTTTTCTCCTTACTTTTTCAACCTGTGATATTGGTGGTTATTAATATCATTTTGTTTAGTCATTTAGAATGCGTTTTGTTTACGTATCACCTGAACCGTTTAGATATTCTCCGGAGTTATCTAAATTTACGGGTTAAAATTGGAAAAACTGTTTTTTTGTGTGGAACGCGTTCCACATCTATTAAAAACATCTTTGTTTTCCAATTCCTTTAAATTTATTATACTTTTTTTATTATTTTTGTCAATACACTTGTGATTTTTTTCATTTTTCGTTCATTCTATCTAATTTCAGGTGTTTATTTTGCACAAAACAGACTGTTTTTTGTGCAAAACTTTCAATTTTCTAAACTGTTGTGCCCCCTTTCCGGAATGTGGGTTTTAAAATAATCTGACGGTTTTTGATTTTTGCCCCACTGATCAGCTCACACATACACTGAACAGATGCTTCAGCCATTTTGTCAATGGGCTGGACAATCGTACTGATCTTAGGCTCAACGATCTCTGTAATATAAGTTCCATCATATGACACAATCTTTACATCCTGAGGAATATTCTTATGCTGCCTGATCAGACCATTCATGCATTCAATAGCCAGCCGGTCTACTCCAAATACACCATCAAATTCAATCCCTTTTTCAAATATTTCTTCCACTACCTGATGATAATACTCAATATCAAGTCGGCGCCAGTCCAAATTATAGCAATAAGTTTCCACCCCACGTTCATCCATGATCTTCTGAAATTCTGTGTGACGGTCATGGTACAGGGACTTTTTCTCAGCAGTACTTCTGAAATGAAGGATTTTCCTGCATCCATTGGCAAGCAGAACTTCTGCTGCCAGCCTTCCACCTTCTTTATGATCTACTGTTACAACAGGGATATGTTCTCCAAGATAACGGTCAAGGGCAACGACAGGCTTCTGGATCCTGGAATATTCACTTTCATCCAGGGAAGACATGCCTGCGATCACCCCATCCACAATATGTCTGTTCAAAAGATCCAGATATTCAGCTTCTGACTTCACATCCTTCAAGGTGTTGCAAAGCATGATTTTAAATCCGGCTCTGCGCAGTTCTCCCTCTACGCAGTCAATAAACTGGGCAAAAAAAGGATTCAGCACATTCGGAACCAGTACGGCAATGATGCCGCTTTTTTTATAGTAAAGATTTCTGGCAAGCTCATTGGGTGTATAATTCAGTTCTTTCATTGCAGCTTCTATCTTCGCTCTTGTATCAATGGAAACATATCCACTTTCATTGATCATTCTGGATACAGTTCCAACTCCAACTCCCGCCAGTTTTGCAACGTCCTTTATTCCTGCCATACTTTCACCTTCTTTCCCCATTTATTATTTCTTATACACTTTCTTCTTGCTCCACACTGTAACCTTCACAGTGGCTTTCTTGCCGCTTTTGGTTCTTGCTGTAATGGTAGCCTTACCATTCTTTTTCATCCGGATCACACCCTTGGATGTGACAGATGCAACCTTTGGATTAGAACTTTTCCAGGTAATAGTATCTGTGGCTTTTTTCGGTGTAAGGGTAGTCTTTACTGTAAATTTGTAACCTTTATATGCCCGCAGATCCTTTACATTCAGTTTTATCCTCTTTGCAGGGATCTCTTTTACTGTTACCTTGCAGACAGCCTTTTTCCCATTAGAAAGAGACGCTGTGATCACTGCAGTTCCTTTCTTTTTTGCAGTGACTTTTCCTTTCTGGTTCACTGCTGCCACACGGCTGTTAGAACTTTTCCAGGTAATTTTCCCTTTGGCCCCACTTGCCTTAAGCACAGCATTTTTCCCTTTATAAAGGGTCATAGAAGATCTGTTCAACTTAATTTTGGAACTGCTGCTACTGTTGCTTCCACTATTGATATTGTTATTGTTGCTGTTATTTTCATTGTTTTTATCATTATTTCCAAATGGATTGTCCCCATCCCCATCAATGGTATCCCAGAAATTTACCTCACCCACTTTGATCCTTACCGGTGCTGTTACTGTAAAGCCGCCCATCATAGTGGTGGTTGCAGTGATCTGTGCACGTCCTGCTGAAATCCCCCGTACATTTCCCTGGGCATCTACAGAAGCCACAGCCGGGTTACTGCTGCTCCACTGGAAATCTTCAGGATCCAGTTCCGTCACTGTTCTGCTTTCATTTGACTCTGCGATCACAGGAGCCATTTTCTGTGTATCTCCCACACTCACGGTCTGTGTCCATGCAGTAATAGTCTGGTCATACCATACCAGTTTTTTAATGGTATAATCTTCAGCGATCACAGGGATTGTTACTTTTGTTGTGTAATCTGCCGGTGCTGCAAAGCTTCCAGGAGTGGTTTTACCGAAAAGCTGTACACAGTAAAAATGTTCATTCTGCTCAAAGCATCCCACACCAATTGAAGTATAATCTGTGTTCAGGATATTCCATTTGTGCATTTCTGAATTCATCCACATCTGCATCCAGGTAACTGGTTGCACTTAAAATATTTTCTCCCCAGGCAGTAACAACTGTGCTTGCAGTATTCCATGCGGATCCTGTAGGTCTGGTATGATCATATTTCACGCTACATTCTGATGCTCTTTTCATGGCAGCTGCAAGAAGATCCGGATCCATGGTAAGGGGTGCAGCTCCCACCTTTGCTCTTTCCTGATTGGTAAAGTTTAAAATTTCATATGCTCTTGAATATTTGTATGTACCTGTAAAACTTAAATTGCTGGTTCTTCTGTAAGACCCATCATCCGTCTGTACCAAACCTGAAGGAAGATTCACCACCAGTTCAGGAGAACACTCGGCAAAGGCTCGGCTTTCTATTGTTTTAACCGTTGAAGGAATATTGATTTGCCTTAATGCAGTACACCCGTAAAAAGAATTACCGTTGATCGTTTCCAGCCCCTCTGGCAGACTAATAGAAGTCAGACTGGTACAATCCAAACACGCCCTTGAATCAATTACTTTAATGTTATTTCCAAGGCTTATACTTACAAGACTTGTGCATTCTTCAAAAGTCTTGTAAGGCAGTTCTGTAATTCCGTTTCCGATAACAGCTGTTCTCAGGCTCTTGCTTCCCATGGCAATTCCGTATCCAATCTGTGTTACCGTATCCGGGATCACCAGTGATTCAAGACTGGAATCCTGGAATACCCAGCTTTCAACTGTAGTCACACTGGCCGGAATCGACACCTGTTTGATATTCTTAACCCCTACAAACGAAGAATCTCCTATAATCTCCACACCATCAGGAATCTGATATGTATCTGTATTTTTCCCTACCGGAACACTGAGCAGCTTCTTACCGTCTGCACTGAATAAAACGCCATCGATCACTTTGTAGTAAGGATTGCCTGCATCAAGAATGTATTCTTCCAGTGTTGTATTATTAAATGACTGGGTGTTAATAGACTCCAGGGATGCAGGAAGTGTGATCTGCTTTACATCCACACCCAGAAAAGCTGCATTTCCAATGGATTTTACGTTCTTTCCCATACGTACTCCGGAAGCTCTTTCACATGCACAGAATGCTCCGTCTTCGATCGTCACCAGAGATTCCGGAAGATTAATTGTCTTCAGCCTGTAACAGCTGTAAAATGCATTTCTTCCGATCACAGTCAGTGTTTCCGGAAAAGAGATTTCCTCTATGGCACAGCACCAGAAATTGGAACTTCCTACCTTTGTGATCCCATCAGAAATCACCAGTTTCTTAATCTTCGTTTTCTCTGAATACCAGGGCTGCTGAGTATCATCTTCATAATCAGGCATTTCTCCGCTTCCTGTGATAATCATCACTCCCTGTGATAACTGAGCGGTAATGGTTCCGGTTAATGTATAAGTCTTTGTTTCCCCTGAATCGCCTGCACTAAACACATCTGTATCTGCCTGATCTGTAAATTCTTCCTCCGTAACCTCAAAAGAATCATCTGTTACATCCTGAACCTGATCTTCTGACGCGTCCTCTGCCGATACAGCTTCATCCTGTACATCTTCTATCTCATTATCAGAGTTTTCAGTATTATCACTCTGTGCAACTTCATCCTCGGAGAACTCTCCCACACTTTCCATACCCTGCTGTACATTTTCCTGGCTATTCTCCTGCACATTTAAAGCTTCTTCTGCGGTAAACTCCTCTGCACCGCATAACGCTGCAGGCTGCACAGCCAAGATCAGGGTTAAAACTCCTGCAAGTAATTTTTTCTTCATCTCTCTTATTCCCCTTTTGTACTTGATGAAACAGACATGTCACCTATAGGCGGCAAAAAGTCCTCTGCTTCACTGGATCAGATACTTATAAATTTCTCTTTTAGTCACGCCTCTGTCCTTTGCCACCTGCTTCATGGCTTCCTTACGCGGCATTCCCTGTTTTTCATAAAGCTCCATATGATCCTCAATAGAAATCTCTTCCCAGGATTCCTGGGCTTCCTTTTCCATCTCTTTTCTGCTTCTTCCCTGGATCACCAGCACGCATTCTCCTAAAGGCTTGCTGTCCTTATAATATGCCAGCAGATCATCTATTGTGGTAAGAAATGCTGTCTCATGCTTCTTGGTCAGTTCCCGGCATAAGGTCATTTTCCTGTTACCAAGAGCCTCCCTTAACTCTTCCAGGGTGCTTAACAGATGATGTGGTGCTTCATAAACGATCATAGTTCTTGTTTCATTCTTCAGTTCTTCCAGAACCGCCCTGCGCTCTTTCTTATCAGAGGGAAGAAAGGCTTCAAAAGCAAATCGCCTGGTAGGAAGCCCGGACATGGTAAGAGCTGTAATACAAGCAGCAGGACCAGGCAGGGAGGTCACTTCAATCCCCGCCTGGTGGCACATGAAGACCAGTTCTTCCCCCGGATCTGAAATCCCCGGAGTACCCGCATCTGTGATCAGAGCAATATTGGCACCTTGACGCATCTTTTCAACCAATACCATCCCTTTATCAATCTTATTATATTCATGATAGCTTGTCATAGGCGTTTTGATCTCAAAATGATTCAGCAGCTTAATACTATTCCTGGTATCCTCCGCTGCAATCAGATCCACCTCTTTCAATATACGCAGAACCCTGAAAGTAATATCCTCCAGATTCCCGATCGGTGTTGCGCATAGATATAATTTTCCGCTCATAAATTCCTCACTTCAGATACATTCAAGTCGAGCAGCTGCGAGACTTGGCGCGTGATTCTGGTCAGCGTAAGCTGACATATTCTTTACAGAATCACTGCGCATCCTCGCGGAGCGTTTACCTCAGTCGGAGATTGGACTCCCACTGAGACGAACTTGCTGTTGCTCACCACCTGAAAGAGGTGGGAGTCTTCTCGACTGAGGTAAAATAACCACTGCATAATCATCCTTACCTCATACCATCCCATACAGTTCCAAGATAGACTTTGTGTAAACTCCCGGCTTTTCATAAACGATCAAAGGCCTTTCCACTGTGATCCGCGGATTACCGCCTTTCACAGCTTCAATCAGAACCATGTTGGGTTCCTTATCAATATATGGATAAACCAACTGCATTCTCTTTGGCTCCAGCTTATATCTGGTAAGAACATTCATGATCTCCACCAGCCGAAAAGGTCTGTGAACCATATAAAACCTTCCTCTGTCCCCCAGCACCCGGGCAGCCTGGCTTACCACATCCTCCAGTGTACACAGGATCTCATGTCTTGCAATGGCCTTTGGCATATGGGGATTGGTCAGTCCATGTGCACCGATCATATATGGTGGATTGCAGGTAACAACATGAAAAGAAGCTGCCCCGAAAATACTGACAGCTTCCTTTATGTCTCCCTGTATGATCTGAATCCTGTCTTCAAGGCCATTATACTTTACGCTTCGGTCTGCCATCTGGGCGCAGTCCTCCTGGATCTCTATCCCGGTAAAATGCTGTCCCTTTGTTTTTGCAGACAGAAGGATAGGGATAATACCGGTACCTGTACACATGTCAAGTACCTTCTCCCCTTCCTTTACCTTTGCAAAACCTGACAGAAGCACTGCATCCATGCCGAAACAGAACTTCTCCCTGTCCTGGATCACATAACAGCCATTCTGCAGGTCATCTACACGTTCATTTTCTTTTACAAGGTCTTTATTCATCCAGCTTGGAGTCTCCCTTTTTATCTTCCAGATTCTTAAGCTCTTTCATCTCCTGGTCTGAAACCTTCACTTTCTTTTTCCTTGGACGGAACTTAAGCTCCTCAACAGGAAACTCCTGGATTTCTTTTTCGTCATTGATCTCAACAACAACCTTCACTCTCTGTCTCAGTACATTCACACTGTGTACAGTTCCCTGAAGTCCGTCCGGAGTGATCACTGTATCTCCATTACCCGGAAGACGCTTGTTAAGTTCTTCATATGTCTCCTGCTCATTCTTCAGGCAACACATCAGACGGCCGCATACACCGGAAATCTTTGTCTGGTTCAGAGAAAGATTCTGCTCTTTTGCCATACGGATGGAAACCGGTGCAAACTCAGACAGATAAGTATGACAGCACAAACATCTGCCGCAGATACCAATACCTCCCAGGATCTTTGTCTCATCCCTCACTCCGATCTGACGAAGCTCGATCCTGGTCTTAAAGATGGCTGCCAGATCCTTTACCAGCTGTCTGAAATCAATACGTCCATCTGCTGTAAAATAAAACAGAACCTTATTGTTATCAAAGGTATACTCTGCATCGATCAGTTTCATTTCAAGCCCATGCTCACGGATCTTCTTCTGACAGATCTTGAAAGCATCCTTTTCCTTAATACGGTTCTGGGCTTCTCTTTCGTCATCATCCTTTGTTGCTACCCGGATCACTTCCTTCAGAGGATGTACAACCTCCTCTTCCCTGATCTCCCTTGGTGCAAGTACCACCTTACCATACTCCACACCTCTGGCTGTCTCAACGATCACATGATCCCCTACTTTTATTTTGTAGGTCTTCGGGTTAAAATAATATATTTTTCCTACATTTCGGAATCTTACACCAACTACCTTTGCCATTCTATTTCTCCCTGATTGTCAGGAACAGTAATTCCAGTGCCAGCTCTGTATTTACATTGGCACGAAGACGCACTTTGATCTTGTCCAGTGCTTCCAGGATCTTTTCCAGATTCTCATAAGAACGCTGGCTGGCCTGCTCCCTGATATAATTGATTTCCTGCTTAAATACCAGATTATCGATCTCTCTGGTGGCTTTGAACATAAGAACATCCCTGAACCAGAACTGGAAAATATCCAGATAATCGTTGATGTTTTGCTTCTCACTGGACAGATTCTTAATGGCTTCTGTCAGTTCATATACTTCCATGGAATCTGCATATTTCAGAATCTTAAGTGCTTTCTGGGTAATATCCGCAAACTCCTGGGAAGTGGCTGCCTCTTTTGCTTTCCCTATACTGCCATGTGCAAAAGATGCATCAATCTCAGCCTGATAATCCGGTACATGAAGATGTTCCATCAGATACTTCTTAACCAGTCCGTCATCCACTACCTTCAGATCCAGACGTACACACCTGGAACGGATGGTAGGCAGAAGACCGTCAACATTGCTGGTAAGAAGCATGATCACTGCGTATTCCGGTGGTTCCTCAATGGTCTTTAAAAGAGCATTCTGAGCCTGCGGCGTCATGATCTCCGCATCCGGAATAATATAAATCTTATGTGGACTGCTGTAAGGCTTAATATCCACATCATTTACTACCTGCTCACGTATCTCATCAATACTGATGGTATTAGGCTTCTCATGTTTGACCATGATGATATCCGGGTGATTCTTCCCCATGGCTCTCTTACAGGATTCGCACTTCCCACAGGCATTCTCCCCGCCTGCCTCGCACTGCAGAGTCATTGCATAAATGCCTGCAAGCAGCCGCTTTCCTGATCCCGGTTCTCCGGTAAAAATATAGGAATGTGATATCTTTCCTGTTTTGATGGCATTCTGCAAATGCCTGATAATCTCTTCATGCCCTATCACATTATTAAACCCTACCATAGGAATCGCCCCTTTCTCTTCAATCTTGTCTCAGTATATCATATTTTCGGATATAATGCTACAATTTACACAAGATGCCAGAGCCGAAAACGAAGCCCTGATATATAAACATATCTTATCTGCAAAATGCAACAAAAACAATTATAAAGATTTGTTAATTATTACTTTATTGTGTTTTGATATAACGTACAATCTCCTCCACACAGTTCTCCAGATCCACATTCTGGAATCTTTTCCAGATCCCTGCTTTCAGGATATTCTCCTCCGAAAAATCCGCCTGATCCGCCAGGAAACGTCTGCACATCTCCTCATACTTTGGCTTCTCCTGCTCCTTCTCCCTGCTTAGTGCACGGGTAAGACGTTCCCCATCCTCCACTTCAATATAAACAGGACGAACCGCATCCTCACCATAATATTTCTTCAGCTTAAGATAGGATTCAATGGTACCGATCCCAAGATAATCATCCTGTGTCAGATCTACCTGCCCGTCATCTGCTGTAAAATAAGACCAGACCCCATGCACGGTATTGTAGGAACGTGATTCGATCAGGCATCCCTTTCTCCGAAATTCTTTCAGCTTTTCTTCATCTGTAAAAAAGTACTGTTTTCCTTCTTCTTCGCCGTCACGTATAGGACGGGTTGTATATAAAACCATTTTTTTCAGATTCAGTTCTTTATGCTGCATCAGTCTTGCATAAATATGATCCTTGCCTGATGCACTCTTTCCCATGATATAAAAAATCTTTCCCATATAGTTCCAGGGTATAACCCCTATAACTCCTTTACTACTGCTATGGTTTCATTCGTATTATCTGCAAGTCCCTGAAAATTCAGTCCCTGCTCCATGTATTTTCTCACATTCTTTATGAAAAGTCCAGTAATCTGCTCACCAGGCACCAGAAGCGGGATACCCGGAGGATATAAATAAGCAAACTCTGTAGAAATCTTCCCTGCACTTTCTTCTAATGCACAGCACACAGAAGGGGCATCCATTGCCTGGGATATCCTCATAAACTGCTTCTTTTCTTCCCAGCGGAAATCATACTCTTCCCGCTCATCCCCGGCCTTGGGGATGGCTGCTTCTCTCTCATCAATAGTCTGTATGGCCTCACACAGACGCAGAAAGCCTTCTTCAGTATCTCCAACTGCTGCCATGGCGATCACGTACTGCTCTGTCTCCATCTCCACTTCAATCTTAAATTCCTGACGCAGGATCTGGGCCAGCTGTGCTCCATTCAGGGAACAATGCTCTGTAGACAGTATGATCTTTGACCTGTCAAAATCAAAATATTCTTTATTCCCAGACTCAGGAACAAGCCTGATATACCGGCACTTTGCCAGGCTTCTCCTTGCCTGCTCCAACTGCCTGGTAAAGCTGCGGAACATGTCCGTGCCTTCTCTTTTCATCTTGTCCACACAGGCATCAATACTTGCCATCAGTACATAAGAGGGACTGCTGGTCTGATAAATTCCCATAAATCTGGCAAGCTTTGCCCCATCCACAAGATCACTGCACCTATGAAGAACTGCAGTCTGTGTCATGGAGGGCAGCGTCTTGTGAAAGCTCTGAATCACAACATCTGCTCCCAGCTTCTCTGCCGGCACAGGGAAATAAGAAGAATACCTAAAATGTGCTCCATGGGCCTCATCTACGATCAATGGCACCTGATGCTCATGTGCGATCCTGGCGATCTCCCGGATATCTGATACTACTCCATCATAAGTGGGGGAAGTGATCAGCACTGCCTGGATATTTTCATTCTCTTCCAGCGATCTTTCCACACGGGAAGGAGAAATTTCTCCGTTTATCCCCAATTTTGGATCTGTCTGTGGATAAATATAAATTGGCTCAAGATCCCTTAAATAAATCCCATGGTATACTGCTTTGTGGCAGTTACGGGCTACCAGGATCTGTCCTCCCTTTTCTACGGAAGCTGAGATAGCAGAAAGAATAGCTGCCGTACTTCCATTCACGGAAAAAAAGCTTTGCTTTACTTCATAAAGCCTGGCCAGTTCCTCCTGTGCTTCCTTAAGGATTCCTTCTGCATGATGAAGATTGTCAAAACCATATATTTCTGTAATATCCTGTTCTATTGGAAAATCTCCATATACAGAATCTTTGTTTCTTTTGTGTCCTGGCATGTGGAATGGGTAAGACCCTTCCTGTCCGTATACTTCCAGCTTTTTATATAATCGTTCCATCCTGTCCTCATGTCTGTGCGGCTGATCCGGCAGGATCATACCTTGAACCTGTATCCTACGCCCCAGATCGTCTCGATGTACTGTGGCTTTGCTGTATTAAACTCGATCTTCTCACGGATCTTCTTAATGTGTACAGTGACTGTGGCAATATCTCCTACAGACTCCATATCCCAGATCTCCCGGAAAAGCTCTTCTTTTGTAAATACACGATTGGGATTCTCTGCCAGGAAAGTAAGAAGGTCAAACTCCTTGGTAGTGAAAGTAGTCTCCTCCCCATTGACCCACACTCTTCTGGCTGTCTTGTCGATCTTGATCCCACGGATCTCGATCACATCATTCTTCTGTACATTGGACCCAACCAGACGGTTGTACCGCTCCATATGGGCTTTCACCCTGGCAACCAGTTCACTTGGGCTGAATGGCTTTGTCATATAGTCATCTGCTCCAAGTCCAAGTCCCCGGATCTTGTCAATATCATCTTTCTTTGCAGAAACCATGATGATGGGAATATTCTTCTCCTGACGCACCTGTCTGCAAATATCAAAACCATCCACTTCCGGAAGCATAAGATCCAGGATGATCAGATCAAAATCCTCTGTCAGCGCCCGGTCAAGACCTGTATCTCCCCGGTTGGCTATCTCTACTTCAAACCCGGAAAGTTCCAGGTAATCCCTCTCCAGATCTGCAATTGCTTCTTCATCTTCTATGATCAGTATCTTACTCATTTCATAGGTACCTCCTGATATTTTCTGAGAACAAAGTACATGATCGTACCAATCCCTTCACGGCTTGTAGCCCATACCTTGCCGCCATGGTCCTCCAGGATCTTCTTTACAATGGAAAGCCCTATACCGCTTCCTCCCTTGGAAGAATTGCGGGAAATATCCGTCCTGTAAAAACGGTCAAAAATATAGGGAAGATCTTTGGCTCCAATACCCTTTCCATTGTCCTCTATCTCAACCTGGATAAAATCTCCAACATCCTTTACACGGATCTGTATGATGCCTCTCTTCTTATCCATGTACTTGATGGCATTACCGATAATATTGTGGATCACCCTGCGGATCTGCTCGCCGTCAGCGATCACCACCACATCCTTCTCCACATAATTGGCATAAACCAGCTCGATCCCCTTTGTCTCCAGCTCCAGGCCTACTTCTTCTGCACAGTCACTGAAATAATCCTCTACATTCAGCTTGCTGAAAGTATAGGGGATACGATTGGTGTCAATCTTGGAATAGAAAGTCAGTTCATTGATCAGATGATCCATCTCGTTGGTCTTATTGTAAATGGTACGCACATACCGGTCCATCTTCTCCGGCGTATCTGCCACACCATCCATGATCCCCTCCACATATCCTTTCACAGCTGTGATAGGGGTCTTCAAATCATGGGAAATGTTGCTGATCAGCTCCTTATTCTCTTTTTCGATCAGATTCTTTTCTTCTGTGGATTCTTTCAGACGGCGGCGCATCTCTTCAAAGTCCTGACACAGCTGGGAAAATTCGTCATTTCCCTCTACATCCAGGACAAAATCAAGATTCCCTTCTTTTATGTTCTGCGTCGCTTTTTTTAGTTTTACCAGGGGGGTGGCAATGCTCCGGTACAGCCAGAGACCGATCGCCAGCGCTGTAAATATAAGAATAATAAATGCAGACATAAACAGATCCTTGGTCATCAGATGGATCCTGGCCTGCCCGCCATCAGACTGTGAAATGGCAATATCATATACCGCTCCGTCAGTGGTCTCTGTCTGGGTAACGGTCTGCTTGGACTGAGTCTCACTGAACCCATATAATGCAGCCGCAAACAGCAGCAGAGGAACCAGAATGATCATCGTAAATCCTACGATGATTCTTGCTTTCAGTTTCATAGGCAATACTTCCTTTACGTATTTTTCCCATCGTGTATGTTAGCAGTATTATATCACAGATAACTTTGTTTATCTCTAAATTTTCTATAAAAAGAATCTGTATCCAACGGATTTTCCTGGTACATAAAAAAGCGCCCCACCGTACAGTGAAGCGCCTTTAACCTGATTCAGGATATGAAATTTCAGGACTTTAAAGCCCTTTTTTAAAATCAATAAATGACTTATGCCAGATATTTTTTAAGGTCATCAACCTTATCCAGATGCTCCCATGGAAGATCAACATCTGTACGTCCGAAATGTCCGTAAGAAGCGGTCTGCTTGTAGATCGGACGACGCAGATCCAGCATCTTGATGATACCAGCCGGACGAAGGTCAAAGTTCTCACGGATCACTTCTACAAGCTTAGCATCAGAAAGCTTGCCTGTGCCAAATGTTTCTACGTGGATAGATGTAGGATGTGCAACACCGATAGCATAAGAAAGCTGGATCTCGCACTTGTCAGCCAGTCCTGCTGCTACAATATTCTTAGCTACATAACGTGCTGCATAAGCTGCAGAACGGTCTACCTTTGTGCAGTCCTTTCCAGAAAAAGCACCGCCGCCGTGACGTCCGGTTCCACCGTATGTATCTACAATGATCTTACGTCCGGTAAGTCCGCTGTCACCATGAGGTCCACCGATTACAAAACGTCCTGTCGGATTGATGAAATACTTGGTATCCTCATCTACCATGTCTTTTGGGATGATCTCATCAAATACATATTTCTTAATGTCTTTATGGATCTGCTCCTGTGTTACATCCGGATCATGCTGTGTAGAGCATACAACTGCATCAATACGGATTGGCTTCCCATCTTCACTGTATTCTACAGTTACCTGAGTCTTGCCGTCTGGTCTTAAGTATTTCAAAGTACCGTCTTTACGTACTTTTGTAAGCTGATATGCCAGCTTGTGTGCCATGTTGATGGCGTAAGGCATATACTCTTCAGTCTCATTGGTAGCATAACCAAACTGAATACCCTGATCACCTGCTCCGATGGAATCCAGTTCATCTTCATCCATCTTATCCTCTTTCTGCTCCAGTGCCTTGTCAACACCCATTGCAATATCTCCGGACTGCTCGTCAATCGCAGTGATCACAGCGCAGGTATCCGCATCAAATCCGTATTTGCCTCTGGTATAACCGATCTCACGAACAGTATCCCTTACGATCTTCTGGATATCAATTGATGCTTTTGTGGTGATCTCACCCATAACAAGTACAAGACCTGTAGTTGTTGCTGTCTCGCAGGCTACACGGCTCATCGGATCCTGTGCTACCAGCGCATCAAGGATGGCATCAGAAATGGCATCGCACATTTTGTCCGGATGACCTTCTGTTACTGACTCGGAAGTAAATAAAAGTTTCTCCATGATTTCTCCTTTTCTTTTTGAATGTAAAAACAGCCCGAATAATCGGACTGTTTAATAAATGCTATATATAATCAGTCCTCTTATTGTTCGATTGCTCGCTCAGGCAGGGCACCTTCCATGATCTCTCAGGGGTTGCCGTGGCTTCTCAGGTCCTATGTACCTCCACCACTCTGAATAAAAGGCTATTTTTAGTTGTATTATCGTTGCAAACAATACAATATACTTATTACTGTCAATTGTCAATAGATTTCAGCAAAAAATCTGACCGACAGTCATTCTATAATGCCAACACCGCTTTACAGCGCACCCTGGCATCCGGTTAAAACCGTAATATCATCCTACACGAAGACGGAATTTCTGGATCTCCTTCTCACTGGATACACGCTCGATCTCAGCTCCAAGGCTTCTCAGCTTGTCCTCAAAATCCTCATATCCTCTCTGGATATACTGGATATCATCCACAATGGTAATACCCTCTGCAGCAAGTCCTGCAATCACAAGAGCTGCTCCTGCACGCAGATCCGGTGCACTGACTCTGGCTCCTGTCAGCTTCTTCACACCATCAATAATAGCAGAATTACCTTCTACCTTGATGCTTGCTCCCATTCTGGAAAGTTCGTCTGCATATTTGAAACGGTTCTCAAAAATACTCTCAGTTACAATACTTGTCCCTTCTGCAAGGGCAAGGGCAACTGCGATCTGTGGCTGCATATCTGTAGGATATCCCGGATATGGAAGTGTCTTTACATGGGTACGGTGAAGCTTTCCTGTAGCACGTACACGTACTGCATCATCAAACTCCTGTACCTCACAGCCGATCTCCTCCAGCTTGGCAGTGGTTGCCTCCAGATGCTTTGGTATTACATTTCTTACAGTAATATCGCCGCCTGTCGCTGCTGCGGCAAACATGAATGTACCAGCCTCGATCTGATCCGGAATAATGGAATACTCTGTCTTGTGAAGCTTCTCAACTCCACGGATACGGATCACATCTGTACCAGCGCCTTTGATGTTGGCTCCCATGCTGTTCAGGAAATTGGCAACATCTACTACGTGTGGCTCACGGGCTGCATTCTCAATGATTGTACGTCCAGGTGCCAAAGATGCAGCCATCATAATATTGATAGTAGCTCCAACAGATACCACATCAAGGAAAATATGGCTTCCATGAAGATTCTCTGCCTTGGCAACGATGGCACCATGAAGGATATCTACCTTTGCTCCAAGAGCACGGAATCCCTTCAGATGCTGGTCAATCGGACGGCTTCCAATATTACATCCTCCCGGAAGGGGCACTTCTGCATGCTTGTACTTGCCAAGCAGTGCTCCTAACAGATAATAGGACGCACGGATCTTCTTAATGTATTCATAATCTACGCTTACGTCTTCAATAGTGGAACCATTGATCTTAACGGTAGATTTGTTCACACGCTCTACCTGGGCGCCAATGCCGGAAATAGCCTCCAGCAAAACATTTATGTCTCTTACATCAGGCAGGTTCTCGATCAGGATAGTCTCGTCCGTCATTATTGCTGCGGATAAAATAGCAAGGGCCGCATTCTTTGCACCGGCTATGTCCACCTCACCTACCAGTGGATTTCCGCCTTTAATAACATACTGTTCCATAACACACCTCTATTATTTACTCTCCTCATGTCAACAGTTACTTTTACCCCTTTGATTCTCATACAGCTACTGATTATCTTCGCTATACTAGTGTTTCCAAAACTGCCTGCAGACTTGCTTCCAAATCTTTCCCTTCTTCATTGATCACAATATCTGCATATCTCTCATATAAAGGAACCCGCTCTTCATAAAGGCTTTTCAGAGTCTGTCCCTCCTTCAAAAGAACTCCTCTTTTTTCAAGATTTCCCAGCCTTTTGGCAAGGGAATCCAGAGAAAGCTTAAGATAAACGACTTTTCCTATTTTTTTGAGATGATCCATTGCCTCCTCACAATATACCACGCTTCCCCCAGTGGCAATGACTGTATTCTCAGTCTCAATGGATGCATTCACACGATTCTCTATGGCTTTGAATCCTTCAGGTCCTTCCTGCTCAATGATCTGATACAGATGCCGTTTCTCCTGGCGCTGGATCAGCAGGTCTGAATCCATAAATTCATATCCCAGTACCTTGGCAAGAACAACTCCAATGGTGCTCTTCCCTGCTCCTGGCATGCCAATCAATGTAATATTATTCATATTCTCAATAAATTCCTTTCGATTTTAACACATTCTGCTCAAATGTGCAATCCCACCGTGAAATCAGCGCTTTTCCTGTTTTTTCCTTTTCTTTACGCTGTACCCGAAAGTGCCAAGGCTTTTGCCTGTTCCCAGATATTCACCGTGGGAATATACGATCGGTTTTGCTTTATTCAGCTGAAATTTATTATTCTTATCTATGTAATCCTGCTGGGCATGGACTGCCAGAACCTCTGCAAGAAACATATGATGGGAGCCAAGCTCCTTCACCTCTGTTACCTTGCATTCGATAGACACCGGTGACTCTTTGATCATAGGTGCCTTTACAAACTGTGCAGGCTCCCTGGTAAGATGTGCTTCTTTAAACTTGTCCACATCCCTTCCAGAACGGACACCGCAGTAATCTGTGGCAAAAGCCAGATCCTCAGTGGTAAGGTTGATCACAAATTCTCCGGTCTTTTTGATCATTTCGTAGGAATATCTTGATGGGCGCACGGAAATATAGACCATAGGCGGATTGGTGCATATGGTCCCTGTCCAGGCCACTGTGATAATATTGTCATTCCCCTGTCCGTCTGTAACGCTTACCATCACTGCCGGAAGAGGATACAGCATATTCCCGGGTTTCCATGTTTCTTTCATAAGCTTTATCTTTCCTTCTGCAATTCTATAATGATCTTCATGGTAATAGTATCTACTGTAATAATCTTTACTGTAATGATCTTACTGTAAGATCATGCATATTCATTAGTCATAAGCTGGGCAGCTTCCATCATCGCCGGAATGATCTGTTTCTTTCTTGAAACCACTCCAGGAAGCATAAATGCCCCGTCCTCAGGCTCAATATGAAAAGCAGACTCTGCCATCTCCTGGCTGCCTTCTCCATAATAAAGAAGCATGGTAGACTCGTCCAGAATATTGGTAAGCATAAAATAAACTCTGGTAACACCATGACGTCCGCATTCGCTTACCATGAAAGGCTCCAGTCTCTCCTTGATCTCCAGAAGCTCGTCCTTGTCCATGGAACTGATCTGTCCCACACCAAAGGTAACATTTCCCTCTGCAATAAATTTCTTGTAATCCTGATAGAAAATCTCTTCCGGAGATTTATCCTTCAGATTGCTGCCTGCCTTAAACATTTCTTTTGCAAATTCTTCGATCTTGATATCTGCGATCAGCGCCAGCGCACTGGCAGCGATCTTATCCTGCTGTGTGCAGGTAGGGGAACGGAACATCAGTGTATCTGAAATGATCGCAGCACAGAGAAGCCCTGCGATCTTTGGCGGGATCTCCAGCCTCTCCTCCCCATAGATCTTATAAAGAATGGTGGCTGTGCAGCCTACTGGTTCATTCCGGAAGCTGATAGGCTTCATCGTCTCCAGTGAACCCAGCTTGTGATGGTCAATGATCTCAACGATCTCAGCCTTATCTATATTATCAACTGCCTGATCCTTCTCATTATGATCTACAAGGATTACCTTTTTCCTGTGCATGTCCAGAAAATTACGACGGGAAATCGTACCTACACATTTTCCCCGCTTATTGATCACAGGAAACGCACGGTGACGGTGTTTAATCATAACATCCTGAATATCATCTGTAAAGTCTTCTGTATTAAAAGTCACCAGATTGTCCTTTTTCATTACAAATCTTAAAGGAATACTCTGGTTGATCAGCCTTGCGATCGTAAAAGAATCACATGGAGAAGTGATCACCACGATATTCTTCTCATGTGCAAGGGAAAGCACCTTCTGAGATACCTCCACTCCCATACCGATAATGATGCAGCTTACATTCAGCTTAATGGCCTGGATATGGTCTTCTTCACGGTTGCCCATGATCACCATATCATCTTCTTTTACAAATTCCTTTAATACCTGGGGATTGGCAGTACCTACAAGCACCTTGCCCTTCACAAAATAAGCATGCTCATTTCCCTCTACCACCTTGCCGCTGATAGTCTCTGCAATCCTTCTGTACTGGGTTCTTGCATTGGACAACAGATAGCTGTCAGTCGTATCCATATAGGTCTTCGCAATATCCCCGATGGTGACAAGACCTTCCAGTTCTCCGTCCTTGTCACGGATAGGAAGTGATACAATACCGTTCTCCTGCATCAGATCCCAGGCATTCTTCAGTGACATGCTTTTATCCGCCTCAGGGCTGACACGGATATCCATGTCCTTTACCTGCGTACCGATATTACCCAGATATGCAGGAGGCTGTACTCCAAAACGCTTCAGTACATATTGCGTCTCCTCGTTGATCTGGCCTGCACGCTTTGGAATATATTTCTTTACAAGGCTTTTCTGGTTCTTAATGTCTGCATAAGCAATGGCAGAACAGATGGAATCCGTATCCGGATTCTTATGTCCTATAACAAATATCTTTTCCTGTGTACCCATTCATACCGTCCTTCCACGATCCAGCAGCCAGATCAAAGCTTGATGTTTGTAAACAAGGAACCAAGAGATGTGGTAGCCTGCTCTCCTGAATCAGGAATTTCAAAGGTTTCTTCTTCTACATCTTTTGCCATCAGGTCAGAAGCTTCTTTAATGCTCAGACTTAACTTGCCGTCTTTCACAGAAAGAACCTTTACTTTAACAGTATCTCCCACTGCCAGCACCTCGGACGGCTTCTTGATCCTTTTCTCACAGATCTGGGAAATATGAACAAGACCTGAAAGGCCATTGCCAAGATCAACAAATGCTCCATAAGGCTGCAGGCTTTCTACCTTACCCTCTGTAACAAAGCCTGGCTGGATATTGGAAATCTTATTTTTACGCTCTTCCTCTGCCTTCTCTCTGAGAAGCTCCTTAGCGGAAAGGATCAGCTTCTTGCTGTCTTCATCAACATCGATCACCTGTACCTGAAGATGCTTATTCAGGTAATCATTGGTGTCCTCAACATAGGAAAGAGCCAGCTTGGATGCAGGGATAAAACCTCTGATGCCTTCTACATAGGCAACTACACCGCTGTTCACAATTCCTTTTACAACTACATCAATCACTTCACCGGAAGCCTTCATCTCTTTTAAACGATCCCAGGCAAGTACATCTGTAGCCTCCACCTTTGAAAGAAGGATATTCCCATGTCCGTCATCTGTGCGGACTACTGTGGCAGAAACCTCATCTCCCACATGTACTTCTTCTTTCAGGTTAAATCCAGGCTCCCTGCTGTAATCCTCTGCCGGAATAATGCCCTCTGCATAATATCTCAGATCAAGCACAACTTCCTTCTCATCTACACTGATCACTGTACCGGTAAGGATGTCTCCCTCCTGTACTCTTTTAAAAGAAGCCTCCAGCTCCTTCTCATAATCTTTCATTGTCTCAGCCATAATCTATTCTCCCATCTTTCAGTCTGAATTATTCCCATCGTAACTGTTCATTACCCTCACAGCTGCGATTTAAAATATTCTTTATGGTTATTTTCCATCTTATCTGAAGTGAATTATAGCATACTCCCTAAAAAGATGAAAATATGGAATTTTTTATTTTTATATAATATTTTGCTTTCTTTCCTGGTTATAAAAATCCTTTTCTTTTTATAAACTTCCCCTAAAAACGAGGAGTGCCCCGGTAGTGGTTTACCGGGGCAATTATTATGAAAAAATTTTATGTGTAATGGTGTCATTACAACGTCTTTGGTATTGTTCTTCCGAACTGATTACATCATAACAGTCAATTATGAACAAATCATGAACTCATAGTGAACTTTTAGTTTTTTTGCACAATTTTTTTCTATTTTTCGATCCTTTTTTATAAAATTACCACATGAGCTTTTTTTCATAATATTTTATTTATTGTATATTTAGTACACTAAAGTAATAAATCGCATTCATTCAGCATACATGATCTGTGATAATCCTGAATGCCGGGAACTCCCAGTGGGTCAGAACCACCCTTTCACAACATTGAGAATCTTCTTCAGAAATCCCTTCACATCATCCTTCTCAACGCCAACAGAATCCAGCTTGTCAAAAACCGCCTTCACATCACTGCGAAGCGCATCCTCATCAAGGTCTGCATCCTTTACCTTTCTGGCAAGGTCTACCAGATTATCCTTCTCAGAATCTGTAAGGCTGATCTGGAAATAGTCAGCAGCTTCATCGATCACAGTACGGATCTGATCATCTGTCACATCCTGCTGTCCGATCTTATCCTTCACATACATGATAATATCTACTGTCTGATCCGGGTCGCTGAATACTGCATCCACTCCGCTGTCGATGAGGGACTCCAGGGAAGAAGTATCAAATCCTGATGCCATTACCGGCGCTGGTACGGAAAAAGCAAGTGCGCCAGCCAGCATAATACCTGTTAATTTCTTTATGTTCTTCAAAATAATAACCTCCTTATATCACCAATTACGGTACTTAGTATAACACAACTTGCTTTTGATATTTGTAAAATATATATAAATTTTCCATAATCATTTTATAAGTAATATCCAAAAAGAAGCGAGAATTTTCACTCAATTCAAGATCCCTGTTACAAAATCTTTTTTTCTCGTTCATTGTTTTTTCATAATATCAACATGATTCCATCACAATTTATGGATATACTAATAATCGTAAAAATAATACAGCCAACATTATTTTTATAAATTTCTTTTTCATATGTTAATTACTAAGACTTCCCATATCTAAAATGGGATTTGCACCTTGAAAATTCAATATTTCAGCTAACAAAATAGTGATTTATGCCGCCCCAATCTCTGGATGGA
>ONBN01000033.1 GCA_900316115.1 uncultured Eubacteriales bacterium | reverse complement strand
AGCGCATCGCGGTGGTCTTATTTTCGTGTCTTACGTTCAACCTGTATAAATTTTCAAAGTTCATTAATTTCTACTTGACTTTTTATTTGCAGACTATTTACATTCAATGTGTGGACTTTGCTTTTGGATAAATCTGTTTCATTCTGGCATCATCAAAGTGTGTGTCCACCCATTTTTCTATCTTGTTTTGAGCCTTAACTCCCTGTGCCCGCTGGTCATAGCGCATCAGTGCCAGGGAAGACACGATAATATTGCAGCACATAAACACGGTCAGGATCCAGGTGATGATCTTGCCCGGTTTTACCGGTATCTTTGCAATCAAACCAGAAAGGAACGGATACGCTTTTTTAAACCATACTACTGCTGCGATCCCCCAGAAAAAGCAATACAGAAGATTGATTCTTCCGCCAAGATTAAATGGCAGTGAGCTATAATCCCAAAATACTTTTCCAAAGAAAATCTCTGTAAATACACTGCACAGATATTCATAAGCACCACCAAGGAAAGTGCCTGTGAGAAACAGAAAGCTCTCGCTGCGGTCTTTATATTTATACAAAAAACAGGTAACAAGCGCCAGTGCCAGTCCCCATACAATACTGAATGGCCCCCACACCAGACTGCTTCTGCTCATCCAGTATCCCATTGTGATCCGGCAGAAAACGGTTTCAACAATATCCCCAAGAAATGCACCTATGATAAACAGCAGCATCAGCTTATAAAAGCCACAGCCCTGGGCAAAAACATTCTCCTCTGTGTTTTCAGCTGTCTGCGCCTCTCTTACTTTTGGATACGCTTTCTGGATTCTTCGTTCAATCCATTGTGTGATCCATAAAGTAAGACGGTCACTTACCTTATCAAGCTGTTTATTTGCAGCTGCACACTGTTCCAGATAAGGTCCTTTCTTTTTTAATAAAAGATAAGAAGCTGTAATATCCACGATCATCAATACAACCAGAACCAGCAGAACAATATGAAGCAACAATAATGGAAAAAGAGACAGCAGATTCAAAATCAGGCCATTCCCCCATCTCACCGCTATATATCCAAAAACGCCCCACAAAGCAGAAGCAGGCACACAGATATATCCATCCAGGTTCCACTTAACTTCGGAATAATCCCACCATCTCTGCTTGAACGCTTTCTCAATCAGATGACCTCCGATCCACTCTGTCACTGTTGCATAGATCACGGAATACCAGAACAGCCAGAACCCTGTCAGTTCCTGCAGACCAACTGAAATCAGTATTGCTGTAATTCCATACATTACACAGAACGGCCCATTTACAAGACCTCTGTTAGAAAACTTACGCTGCTTCAAAGTAGCTGTCACTGTCTCCAGGACCCAACCCAGAAACGAATATGCAAAAAACAGCCGTAATAACTCATAACCTGAATAAATGTTCATCTGTAAATAAATTATTCTCCTTTTTCTTTTGTATCTGTTCCAAACATTACTATTATAATGTCTGTTATAAGTTTCAGCAAGAAGTTCAGCTGATCTGGCGCCGCATTTATCCTTTTTTCCAGCAGCTGCTGATAATTTGCGTTCTTCATCAATGCACTTCCGCTTTTTTTTATGTTTTTTTACAAATTATGACTGGACGAACGGGGCATTTTGTGAGAGAATAACACCAGTAAAGCGTTCCGCTACGGGAGACTCCCAGAAGGAGCGCTACACTAAGTTGTTAGATTTTTAACAACATTAAGTTCACTAATACTGAAAGGAGTCTTAAAATGATTTACACTAAGGAAGTTGAAAACATGTGTCCTGTAGCTAAGGGCGCAAAACATGAGCCTGCTCCAATTCCTGAAGAAGGAAAATGGGTTCATTCCAAAAAAATTGAAGATATTTCTGGTTTTACACATGGCGTTGGCTGGTGTGCTCCACAGCAGGGTGCATGCAAGCTGTCCCTGAATGTAAAAAATGGTGTAATCGAGGAAGCTCTTGTTGAAACAATCGGATGTTCAGGTATGACTCATTCTGCAGCTATGGCAGCTGAGATCCTTCAGGGCAAAACCATCCTGGAAGCTTTAAATACTGACCTTGTCTGTGATGCAATCAACACCGCAATGAGAGAATTATTCCTCCAGATCGTATACGGACGTACTCAGAGTGCTTTCTCTGATGACGGACTTGCTGTAGGTGCCGGACTTGAGGATCTTGGTAAAGGTCTTCGTTCCCAGGTTGGTACTATGTATGCTACAAAAGAAAAAGGTGTTCGTTACCTCGAGATGGCTGAGGGATATGTAACAGGTATCGCTCTTGACGAGGATAATGAAGTTATCGGATATCAGTTCGTTTCTCTCGGAAAGATGACCGACTTCATCAAAAAAGGTGATGATCCTAACACCGCATGGGAAAAAGCAAAAGGTCAGTATGGCCGTGTAGCAGATGCCGTTAAGATTATCGACCCAAGAGAAGAGTAATCAGGAAGCGAAAGGAGACGAACATAAAATGGCATTATTTGAAAGTTATGAAAGAAGAATTGACCAGATCAATGCTGTATTAAACAGCTATGGTATCAGCTCTATCGAAGAAGCTGAGAAAATCACAAAAGATGCTGGACTTGATGTATATGATCAGGTAAAGAAGATCCAGCCGATCTGCTTTGAGAACGCTTGCTGGGCATACACTGTAGGTGCTGCCATTGCAATCAAAAAAGGCTGCAGAAAAGCTTCTGACGCTGCTGCTGCTATCGGAGAAGGCCTTCAGGCTTTCTGTATCCCAGGTTCTGTTGCTGACCACAGAAAAGTAGGTCTTGGCCATGGTAACCTTGGTAAAATGCTTCTTGAGGAAGAGACAGAGTGCTTCTGCTTCCTTGCTGGCCATGAGTCCTTCGCAGCTGCTGAGGGTGCTATCGGTATCGCAGAGAAAGCAAACAAAGTACGTCAGAAACCATTACGTGTTATCCTGAACGGTCTTGGAAAAGACGCAGCTCAGATCATTTCCCGTATCAACGGCTTCACATTCGTTGAGACAAAATACGATTACAAAGAAGCTAAATTAAACATCATCTATGAGAAACCATACTCCAACGGACTTCGTGCTACTGTTAAATGCTACGGTGCAGATGACGTTCAGGAAGGTGTTGCTATCATGCATCATGAGAATGTTGGTGTTTCCATCACAGGTAACTCCACAAACCCAACACGTTTCCAGCACCCGGTTGCAGGTACATACAAGAAAGAATGTATCGAGCAGGGTAAGAAATACTTCTCCGTTGCTTCCGGCGGTGGTACAGGACGTACTCTTCACCCGGACAACATGGCAGCAGGTCCTGCTTCCTACGGTATGACAGATACTATGGGACGTATGCATTCTGATGCTCAGTTCGCCGGTTCCTCTTCCGTACCGGCTCACGTTGAGATGATGGGTCTTATCGGAATGGGTAACAACCCGATGGTTGGTGCTACAGTTGCTGTAGCTGTTTCCGTTGAGGAAGCTGCTAAGGCAGGCAAATTCTAATCAGAAATTATTTTATTGAGCAGTTAATAGTCAATAAGTTATAAAAATACCACCTGGTAACAGTTTTGTTATCCGGTGGTATTTTTTATATGGTGTATACTTCACTGTATAATTAATTATATATATCTTTTACATATCTCTTTTGGGAACGGGTTCCCCGTTTTTGAAAATGCTGTTGGCAGGAACGCAGCCACGTACAGAAGAAAGCGGATAAATATTGGTATTTCTGCCGATCACAGAACCTGGATTCAGCACAGAACCACAGCCTACCTCCACATGATCTCCAAGCATTGCCCCAAACTTCTTAAATCCGGTCTCTGCCCGCTCCTGTCCGTCTTTAACGATCACCAGCTTTTTATCTGATTTCACATTAGAGCAGATGGATCCAGCTCCCATATGGGATTTATAACCAAGCACGGAATCTCCCACATAGTTGTAATGAGGTACCTGCACGCAATTAAAAAGCACCACGTTCTTAAGCTCTGTAGAATTACCTACTACACAGCCCTCTCCTACGATCGCCTTGCCTCTGATAAATGCACAATGGCGTACTTCTGCATTCTTATCAATGATAGCCGGACCATGGATACTGGCTGTAGGCGCTACCTGGGCAGATCTGGCGATCCAGATATCTCCCTCCAGATGCTCATACTCTGCAGGATCCAGCGTCTTTCCAAGCTTTATAATAAAATCCCCGATCTCCGGAAGCACTTCCCAGGGATAGGTTTTCCCTTCAAATAATTCCCCTGCGATCGTCTCATTCAGATCCAGAAGATTAGAAATGGTAAAATCCTTCATCATGATGATTTTCCTCCTCGTTTCCCGGCAGGAGTACTCCTGGTACTTCTCTCCGGCTTTTTATAATACTGTGCAGATGCATCAAAGAACTGACGCAGGGCATACTGATAATTGCTGGCCTCTACCTGGTTGGTACGGATACGTACAAAGTGTTCCAGCTTGTCCATATATTCCTGCTCTGTGATAGATCCCTCTGCCACATAAGTCAATCCCTTTTCCCAGCTGGCCGTAAGTTCCGGATTCAGAAGCTGGCGGATGGAACAATTCACAACATCATAGATCATCTCTCCTAAAAGGGTGGGGGTGATCATCTGGGTTTTCTTGTTCAGGGAAAGATATTTGATATTGAACAGTTTTTTCAGGATCTCTGCCCTGGTGGCACTTGTACCGATCCCACTGCCCTTGATCTGTGCACGCAGCTCCTCATCCTCGATAAGCTGTCCTGCATTTTCCATGGCAAGGATCATGGATCCTGAATTATATCGTTTCGGCGGGGATGTTTCCCCTTCTTTTATATTCAGACCGTCCACAGGAAGTATATCATTTTTCTTCAGTTTCTGCAATGCACCAAGAAGTGCTGCATCACAGGCCACATCTTCACTGTCCCCTTCTGCTTTCACCTCTGCATCAGAAGCTTTCTTTTTTGCAAAAGAATTGGCTGCGATCATCAGATATCCTTCACTTACCAGCACTTTAAAAGATGAGAAAAAGGATTCCTTCTCCATCTTTGTCACAAGAGAAACCTTCTGATATACTGCTGGCGGATAAAAAATACACAGGAAACGTCTGACAATCGTCTCGTAAACCCGCTGTGAGGCAAGAGACAGACCTTTTAAGTTGCCATGTCCCTGGCCTGTGGGAATAATCGCATAATGGTCTGTGATCTGCTTGTCATTTACATACCTGGTTTTGGCTATAGTTTTCCAGGTTCCCATAGAAAGAGCTTCTTTTGCGGCATCTGCTGCAGGCCCGTAATTCTGCAGGCCGGAAATATTCTTGGAAATCACCTTTGCAACTGCAGTTGACAGTACCCGGGCATCTGTTCTGGGGTAGGTCACCAGCTTTTTCTCATATAATTCCTGTACCACTGCCAGAGTTTCATCCGGGCTGATCTTAAACAGCTTGGAGCACACATTCTGCAGTTCTGCCAGGTTAAATAACAGCGGTGGATTTTTATTTTCTTTTTTGCGCTCGATCTTCTCCACTGTGCAGGACAAAGGCTGTACAGCCGACAACTGCTGGATCAGCTTCTGGGCATCTTCTTTTTTCTTAAAACCGTTTTCTTTATATAATACAGGGGACTGGAAATAGGGGCTGCCTTCCACGGCCCTCCATTCACCCTCGAACTTTTCTCCTTCAAGTACAATACTGCTGACCACACGATAAAATGGGGTTTTCACAAAAGAACGGATCTCACGTTCCCTGCGTACTACCATCCCAAGCACACAGGTCATCACCCTTCCTACGGATATAGCCTGATATTTGGAACTGAGGTAATTAGACACACTATTCCCATAACGTAAGGTCAGTACACGCGAAAAATTGATCCCCATCAGATAATCTTCTTTTGCACGAAGGTATGCAGAAGCTGCAAGATTGTCATATTCTGAAATATCTTTCGCTTCACGGATCCCCCGCAAAATTTCCTCTTCTGTCTGAGAATCAATCCAAACTCTTTTTTCCTTTTTTCCTTTTACACCTGCCATCTGTGCCACCAGACGGTAAATATATTCTCCCTCCCGCCCGGAGTCAGTACATACATAGATGGTCTCTATATCCTGCCTGTTTAAAAGGCCTTTTACAATCTGAAACTGTTTCTGAACGCCTGGAATCACTTCGTATTTAAAGTCACGGGGCAAAAAAGGCAGGGTATCAAAACTCCACCTTTTGTATTTCATATCATATTTCTCAGGATAGCTCATAGTGACCAGGTGTCCTACACACCAGGTCACTACAGCAGTATCAGACTCCAGATAGCCATCCCTTCTTTGTCCGTTGATCTTTAAAGCTTTCGCAAATTCCTGAGCCACACTGGGCTTTTCGGCTATGTATAAAGCTTTTGACATTATTTATCTGCACTCATCTTTCTCAGCGGCCATGCAAGCAATACTGCACCACCTACCATATTTCCAAGTGTTACGATCAGAAGATTCTTCAGCATCAGTCCAATGGAAAGTCCGTCTACCAGACAATAGGAAGTAACGAAAATTCCCATATTGGCAATACTATGCTCAAATCCACTTACAACAAATCCTGAAATACACATAACGATCATCAGGAATTTGCCTGTCTCGCTTTTTAACTTAATCCCGCAAAGTACGCCAAGGCATACAAAGAAGTTACAAAGCACTGCCCTGCAGAACATCTGGCCTACAGGCATTGTAAGCTTGTTGTTGATAAATCCTCCGAAATAATCCGCTGTGCCGGATGCCCCTGCCCATACAAAGATCAGAGCCAGGATCAGACATCCTACAAAATTACCGATATAGCTTACCAGCCATACCTTTCCGGCATCCTTCCATGACACGCTCTTATCATAAGCGCCAAATGCCATGACCATATTATTGCCGGTAAATAACTCTCCGCCTACCAGGCAGATGAGAAGCACTGCAATAGAGAAAACCAAAGCCCCCAGGAATTTCCCCCATTCCGGTGCATTCGCTGAAAATACATTTCCCACCACATTGCTGTAGATCATGGCCATGTCAATAAAAAATCCTGCCATGACAGCCCGAAGAAAGTATTTCAGGAAATTGCCGTTTAAAAGCCCGATTTTGGCTTTTGCGGCGTTAGCAAGTTTCTGCACATCCTCGTAGTTCATAAAAAACACCTCCGCTGGTTTATGAAATTTTTGCAACTGCAATAGTATTTTTACAGTCGCTAATTTTTACTACCCGTATATTATAGCACTTTGATGTTTTTTTCACAATAGACTTTGAGAAATAATTACCAATAACCTATTCAGGGCTTTTATGGTTTATAATAATACCTGTTATTTTTCTCTCATAAACAGCAAATCAGCATCTTTCCTGGGAATTGCCTTGCCAATTATCGCACCTGGAAATTGAAGACTTGACAATCTTTTCACAGCTTCCAAAGAATCCTTCTCAGATACTGCAAGAAGAAGTCCACCGGATGTTTGGGGATCGCAAAGTACATCAATAAGCTCCGAAGCTGTATCGCCCCAGCTGCATCTGTCTTTCACAAACTCTTTATTCCGGTAAGCACCTGCCGGTACCATTCCCATGGAAGCATATTCCAGGGCACCTTTCTGTACTGGCACTGCCAGCGGATCTATACAAAGGCTTACTCCACTGCCCTGCGCCATCTCAAGACAATGACCTGCAAGGCCAAACCCGGTAATATCCGTACATGCATGGATCTCCAGATCTGCCACTGCGTCCCTGGCATATTTGTTCAGCCAGCTCATTACCTGGATCACTCCCTGACTTTCCTCCTGGCTTAAGAAATCAGCCTTTAAAGCTGTAGTCAAGATACCGGTTCCAAGAGGCTTTGTAAGGATCAGACGATCCCCCTCCAAAGCGCCTGCATTCTTCCATAAATGATCCGGATGTACAAATCCTGTCACGCATAATCCGTACTTAGGCTCATCATCCTGAATGGTATGTCCACCTGCAAGAACAGCACCTGCTTCTTTTACTTTGTCTGCTCCTCCTCTCATAATATCCCCAAGGATATCCGGAGAAAGACAGCCTGGAAAAGCAGCAATATTCAGAGCCAGTTTTGGCTCTCCGCCCATGGCATACACATCGCTTAATGCATTGGCAGCAGCGATCTGTCCAAAGGTATAGGGATCATCTACAACAGGCGTGAAAAAGTCCACAGTCTGTATCATCGCCAGATCCCGGTTGATCTGGTAAACAGCCGCATCATCTGATGTTTCTGTGCCTACCAGAAGATTTGTATCATAAAACTTCGGCAGCTTGCTCAGAACCTGAGCAAGGGTCCCCGGACCTAATTTGGCCGCTCACCCAGATGTATGGGAAAGAGTAGTCAGCCGGATCTTCTCTCTCTGGTCCAAATCGCCACCTCCTTTTTATTTTGCCTGGATATAACCCTTTGCTTTCAGAGTCTCAGCACAAAGAACAGCACCGCCTGCTGCACCTCTTACTGTATTGTGGGACAGTCCGATAAATTTCCAGTCATATACAGTGTCCTCACGAAGACGTCCAACGGAAACGCCCATACCATGCTCAAAATCTACATCTGCAGTAACCTGTGGACGGTTGTCCTCTTCCAGGTACTGGATGAACTGCTTCGGTGCACTTGGAAGCTGAAGCTCCTGCGGAATGCCTTTGAACTCTCTTAATGCTTTGATCAGCTGCTCTTTGGTTGGTTTCTTTCTGAATTTAACAAAAACAGCTGCTGTATGGCCGTTCAGGATCGGCACACGTACACACTGGCAGGTGATCACCGGCTCTGTAGCAGGTACGATCTCACCATTCTGGATAGTTCCCCAGATACGAAGCGGCTCTTTCTCACTCTTTTCTTCCTCACCGCCGATATACGGAATAATGTTGTGTTCCATCTCTGGCCAGTCTTTGAATGTTTTACCAGCACCGGAAATAGCCTGATAAGTAGTAGCTACTACTTCGTATGGCTCAAATTCCTTCCATGCAGTAAGAACAGGTGCATAACTCTGGATAGAGCAGTTTGGTTTTACTGCGATAAATCCTCTCTTTGTACCAAGACGCTCTTTCTGATGCTTGATCACTTCAAAATGCTCTGGGTTGATCTCCGGGATAACCATAGGTACATCCGGTGTCCATCTGTGTGCACTGTTGTTGGAAACAACCGGTGTCTCTGTTTTTGCATACTCTTCCTCAATGGCTTTGATCTCTTCTTTTGTCATGTCAACAGCAGAAAATACGAAATCTACAGTAGAAGCAACCTTCTCAACCTCGTTTACATTCATAACAACCAGGTTCTTTACAGCTTCCGGCATTGGTGTATCCATTTTCCAGCGGCCGCCTACTGCTTCCTCATATGTCTTGCCTGCGCTTCTCGGGCTGGCAGCTACTGTTACTACCTGAAACCATGGATGATTCTCAAGCAGAGAAATAAATCTCTGTCCTACCATTCCTGTTGCTCCTAAAATACCAACTCTTAATTTTTCACTCATAATATGATCTCCTCAGTGTTTTTTGCACGCACACATCTCCTTTGGATGTCTTTATTTCACGTACATTTGTCTTTTCATCAAATACTATAACATATTTCACAAAAAAGCAAGTCTTTTTTTGTCATTAATGCTGTTATTAATTCTCTTCCAGGTATTTTTTATTTTCCCGGATCACCTGGCGCATAACCTCTGGTCCTGGCGCTCCGTAAGTGGTACGCTTCTCCACACAGGTCTTCATGCTTACGGCCTGGTAAATATCTTCCTGGAATACAGGACTGATCGCCTGATACTCAGCAAGTGGCAGATGATCCAGAGAAGTGCCAAGCTCAATGCACTTCAGAACAAGCTGACCAACAATACCGTGAGCATCCCTGAAAGGAACACCATGGTTCACAAGGTAATCTGCTGCATCTGTAGCATTGGTAAAGCCGTTCTTTGCACTTGCTTCCATATTGTCCTTCTTAAACTCCATGGTAGATACCATACCGGTAAACAATGCCAGGCATCCCTTTACTGTATCAATGGCATCAAAGGTCAGTTCCTTGTCCTCCTGCATGTCTTTATTGTATGCAAGGGGAATCCCCTTCATAGTGGTAAGGATAGACATAAGAGCACCGTATACACGGCCTGTCTTTCCACGTACAAGTTCTGCAATATCCGGATTCTTCTTCTGTGGCATGATACTGCTTCCTGTACTGTAAGCATCATCAATCTCCACAAACTGGTATTCATTGGAGTTCCACATGATGATCTCCTCTGAAAAACGGCTGAGATGCATCATGATGGTAGAAAGGGCTGATAAAAGCTCGATCACATAATCCCTGTCTGAAACAGAATCCATACTATTCCTTGTAGGCTCATCAAATCCAAGCAGCTGTGCTGTATAAGCTCTGTCAAGAGGATAGGTAGTACCTGCAAGTGCTCCTGCTCCTAACGGGCATGTATTCATCCTTTTGCGAATGTCCATAAGACGTCCTCTGTCTCTCCGGAACATTTCAAAATATGCGCCAATGTGGTGTGCAAGTGTAACCGGCTGTGCTTTCTGAAGATGGGTAAAACCTGGCATCCAGGTCTGTACATTACCCTCCATGATCTTAAGGAGAGCCTTCAGAAGATCCTTCACCTCACGATCAATAGCATCGATCTCATCTCTTACATAAAGCTTCATATCCAGGGCTACCTGGTCATTACGGCTCCTGCCTGTATGAAGCTTCTTGCCGGCATCACCTACACGATCGATCAGATTGGCCTCCACAAAGCTGTGGATATCCTCATACTCGGAAGTAATGGCAAGCCTTCCGGCCTTTACATCTTCCATAATGCTGCCAAGCCCTTCCATGATCTTGTCCTTTTCTTCTGCAGTAAGGATCCCCTGCTTTGCCAGCATCTCCACATGGGCCATGCTGCCTCTGATATCCTGTTCATAAAACTTCTGGTCAAAAGAAATTGATGCATTAAATTCTTTTTTATTTTTCGTAATGATCCAGCATCTCAAAAGTCACTGAATGATGGACCATTATAATTTTCTATGACAGTTTATCACATTTTATCCTGTCTGGAAAGTATTTGTAAAAACAAGTTACTGTGTAACTATGCAGTACCCTTAAAGTTACATCACTTTACTTCTTCCTCTGATCTCCTGGAATACACGCATCCACAGTAATTCTGCCTGTACAGCCCGTATTCCCTGGAAAGTTCAATAGACCGCTTATAGCCATCCTTTTTCTTGAAGTCTGACGGCAGATGGGATACCTGATAGATCTCTCCCAGTTCTTCTCCGATCTCATTGATCTTTGCTGCGTTTTTCAGGGGACTGATAGAAAGAGTGGTTGTGAAATAATCATATCCTCCTTCTTTTGCAAGGCGTGCTGCCTGCTCCATCCGAAGCCTGTAACAGCGGAAGCACCGCTCGCCCCCCTCCGGAACATTCTCAAGTCCCTTTGCCATATCATAAAAATCCTGCGGACAGTATTCTCCTTCGAGAATATCCACAGGATGCTCAAATTTCATCTCTTGTATCAGCCTGCGGATCTCTGTCACACGTTTGGCATACTCTTCTGCAGGCGCAATGTTTGGATTATAGAAAAAAACAGTGATCCTGAAATACTGTGAAAGATATTCCAGTACATAACTGCTGCAGGGGGCACAGCAGGCATGTAAAAACAGCCTTGGCACATGTCCCTGCTCCTGTTCTTTTTTAATCAGTTTTTCCAGTTCTTTTTGGTAATTTACATTCGCCAATTCTTTCACCCATCCTTACAATCGTTTCATAACCTGCCTCTGTATTCTCCAGCAGATCACTGTCCAGCCGTACCTTGCCATGCTGCAGAAACAGGATAATGGTGGAGCCGCCAAACTCAAAGTAGCCTTTCTCTGCTCCTTTTGTTACCTGGCAGGCATCTTTTTGAAGATTTGTGATCTTCCCAACCATCATGGCACCTACTTCCATCATCATAATGGTACCGAATTTCCGGGTACGGATCAGGGTGTATTCTCTTGCATTCTCACGATATATGGGAAATACATCATTGGCTGCTGGATTAACAGTATGATAGATCCCTGGCAGTGTAACATTCTCAGACTTCTGTCCATCTGCCACATAACCGTAATGATGGTAATCATCTACCGTCAGACGGAGGATCACTGCATATCCGCCTTTATAATGGTCTGCCAGTCTCTCACTTCTGAGAAGCTGTGCAGCTGTATACAACGTATCCTTTATATAGAATCTGGTATCTTCCCCGATCCTGCACACAGTTGCCTTCCCATCGCAGGGGCTGATCAGAAGATTCTCTCCTTCTGCTATGGGACGTTCTCCAGGCTTGATCCTTCTGGTAAAAAAATCATTATAAGAGCGAAATCTCTGCTTTGTATATACAGACAGGTCAATATGGTTCTTCTCCACAAACCCTGGAACCATCCCTGCTGACAGAGGGCTGTTCAGGAAAACACCTGCTGCCTTTGAAATGAAAGGACGCACCAGCAGCTTCAGACAAAGTCTGCCCCCCCGGTCATTATACAGGAAATGAAGAAGTCTGTCCTGTCTGTTTTCTTCAATTGTGATATTTCCTTTTCTGTCTATATAATTCATTCGTATCTTACACCTTTTATAATAAAATCATTATGTAACATAAAAAATGATTATCCAGGCAATCCTCTTTATAACAAATGGAACATTAACGCAAGTGCAATGGCTACCAGCGCAACCAGCAGGATGATCATTGGATTCTGAGGCTTTTTCACCTTAATGTCGCTGATAAACAGCACACCTACGATCACTACTGCCACATTGATCACCAGAAGGAAATGTCTGCCACAGTACCTTCTTAACAGATACAGAAATGGCAGAATGATCGCCATGGATGTGATAGGCAGTCCCTGATAATATTTCCTGGTCTCTGCTGTTTCATTCTGGCGCTTCTCTTCCATTACATTAAAAAACGCAAGGCGGATCACGGAAGCCATACCATAAAGTGCAAGGATGATCACACTGACAGCCCCTCTCATGCCCAGGCAGTAGCAGATCATGATCGGAAATACTCCAAAACAGACCACGTCACACAGAGAATCGATCTGGATACCAAACTTCTTCTCATCTTCGGTACGATCTTTCTTGGTACGGGCGATCTTACCGTCAAACATGTCACAAAGCCCGGACAGGGCAAGACACAGAATGGCTACCTTAAAGTCTCCCTCCAGTGCCCTTGTCATACCTACAATGGAAATCCCCAGACTTATATAAGTCAGAACAACTGTATAATCATAAAAACCTAACATACGCTTTTCTCCTTTTTTTCTGTTTGTGTATCATCCCGTATCACAAAATACGCAACACAGGTCATTATAGCACTGATCAGCATCTGTCCGTAATAAGACAATCCTCTGCTAAGCAGCATGGACGGCAGAAGCAGATCGCCAAACACCGGTTCAAACATGCGGATGTAAAGTGTCTCACTGATCCCCATACCGCCTGGCAGTGGAAGCATATCCACTGACACGGATATCATGGATTGCAGCAGTGTGATCACGAAAAAGCTCTCTGAGTGAAGTCCCAGGGAACGGTACACCCAATAAGTGATCGTAAACAAAATACATCGTTGAACCAGTGTAATAAGAAATACATTCAGGATGATCCTTTTATGGCTTGCCCAGAAAGCAGCTGTCGCATGGTACTGATCCATGGACTCCTCCAGCTTTTTCAGGCGGCTTTCCTTTTTCTTAAGGAACTTTACATGCTCCAGAAGCTTCAGGCCCTTAACCATCAGACATTTTGCAAGGCCAGGGGCAAATACCAGGACCAGCATCAGGGTAACACAGAAAATGTTAAGCCCAAGTCCCAGATAAAAGACCCACATGTAATCTCCCAGATACCCTCTAAGGAAACCACTGCCAAATATGGCTGCCACCACACCGATCAGCACAAGCACTGCCTTATATGTAATGGTAACGATCATCAACACCAGGGTAGTCACAGGTATGGGCATTTTGTCCTTCTTCATGAAGTAGATCTGCATGGGCTGTCCTCCGGACGCAGACGGAGTAATACAGCTGAAAAAGAAGCCCACAAAAGAATACAGGGCACAATGCCCCATCTTCACCTTTGCTCCCAATGTACGCATCATATAGAAAATAATCATTGATTCTCCAAGAATAAAAAGAACTACGCAGACCAATCCCCACAGCAGATACCGCCAGTTAGCTTCACGCACTGCCTGGAGGATATCGCCGATATCCTCTCCCTGAAACACGAAATGAATGGTCAGTACAAAAACAACAACTAAAAATACCAGATTAAAAATCGTTTTTCTTTTACTTGACATTAGATTATCTCTTTCATTTAAAATTCCTTTTCTCTGCATTATATCATAATTTCTTACAAAAGCATATGATAAAATATATTAAATTGGAGGCAAAATTAATGAAGCCACTACTGGAAGTCAGGGACGTAAGTCTCTCCTACCACAGTCTTTCAGGGGAAACACCTGCCCTTTCCAATATATCCTTTGACCTGATGCCTGGTGAATTTCTTGCTATTGCAGGCCCTTCAGGCTGCGGAAAATCCACACTTCTGAATCTGATCAGCGGCCTTTTAACGCCGGAAAAGGGAAGGATCTGCATGGGCGGGCAGCCTGTGGGAACCCCAAATACACGGATCGGATATATGCTTCAGAAGGACCATCTTCTGGAATGGAGATCCATATACCGGAATATTACTCTTGGACTGGAGATCCGTCACCAGCTTACTCCTTCCAAAAAAGAGCAGGCAGAACAGATGCTGGTAACTTACGGTCTGGACAAATTCAGAAACGCAAGGCCTTCCCAGTTGTCCGGGGGTATGCGCCAGCGTGCTGCCCTTATCCGTACCCTGCTGCTGGAGCCGGAGCTTCTGCTCCTTGACGAGCCTTTTTCTGCTTTGGATTACCAGACACGGCTGAATGTAAGTGATGATATTGGAAAAATCCTGAAAAAAGAACATAAGCCGGCGATCTTAGTTACTCATGATATCGGGGAAGCCATCAGTATGGCTGACCGGGTAGTGATCCTTTCCAGCAGGCCAGCCACTGTAAAAAGAATCATTCCTATTGAACTTGAACTGCCCGAGCGAACGCCTATGATATCCAGAAATGCCCCACTTTTTAAATATTATTTTAATCTTATATGGAAGGAGCTGAATCAGGATGGTTAATCACTCTTCCAGACAACAGCAATATCTTTTCCGCTTAAAAAGAGACAGGATCCTGATCTGTATATCCAGGCTCCTGCTTCTTGTTTTTTTCCTGCTTCTCTGGGAAATTGCTTCCAGGAAACAGTGGATCGACTCCTTTATTTTTTCCAGTCCCTCCCTGATCCTGGAAACCTTTATAAAAATGCTGAAAGAACAGTCTCTCACAGCGCACATCCAAATCACCCTCACAGAAACCCTGGTCAGCTTTTTGCTTGTAATGATCCTGGGAATCCTAAGTGCAGTGATCCTGTGGCTTTTTCCAAAAGTCTCCAAGGTTCTGGAGCCTTACCTGGTGGTTCTGAACAGTCTGCCAAAATCTGCCCTTGCCCCACTTCTTATCGTGTGGCTGGGCGCAAATCAGAAAACCATTATCGTGTCCGGTATCTCTGTTGCCATCTTTGGCTGTATCCTGAACCTTTACACAGGCTTTACGGAAATCAGCCATGAAAAGCTGAAGCTGATCCGCACACTTGGTGGAGGAAGGATGGATGAGTTATTTAAGATCATCCTTCCTTCTTCAGTGCCTACGATCCTCAGTAATATGAAGGTAAATATCGGACTCTGCCTGGTAGGGGTGATCATCGGGGAATTTATCGGTGCCAGACAGGGGCTTGGATACCTGATCATCTATGGAAGCCAGACCTTTAAGCTTACCTGGGTCCTAATGTCCATTGTGATCCTGATGATCATTGCAATGCTTTTATATGGAATCTTAAACCTTTTTGAAAAGAAGGTGCAAAAACACTGATTTCGGCCGGAACCTTCTCCGGCCTACATAAGCAGCTGCTCCATCCATTTTGCAGTCTCTTTCGTATGCTGGGTATTTACAAGAACTGCCACACATACAGGCTCATATTCGATGCCAAACTGTTCTTTCAGGCTTTCATCAGAAATCTGAATATGACATCCCTTTATCTTCTGCCCTGCTGCCTGAAGAGTATCCTGATCAAGAAGCTGATCAAGTTCCATAAAGTAGCCGTCCTTTTCAAAGGATTCGCAAAGTGCTTCCGGCAGTAGTACCACATCAAAAACCTGTGCCTGTACCTTTGTCACAAAAGCCACCTGACTGTATGTATCCAGCTGGGTACCATCTGCATCTGTTGTAAATGTCTCTGTAATATCTACCTTCTGATACGGATCCTCATCGATCCCCAGAAGCTTTTCCAGGCTTTCCTGGGCAGCTTCATAATCAGAGCCTGTGGAATCAGCCACAGCAACAGATAACACAGTTTTGACCCTGGCATTTTCTATCCAATTGCGGATGCCAAAGGCCAGAAGCACTGCTCCGATCACCGCAAAGATCCATATCTTATAATACATCCATATATACTGAAGCTTTCCCTTCCAGTCCATTGCCTTTAGTTTTTCTTTTTCAAGAAGCCTTTTTTCTTTTTTCGTCAGATCAGACTCATATTTGTGGTTCATCTGCTGGCTGTTCTGTTCTTCCTGCTGTTTTTTCTTATTTTCATCTTCAAGTTCGATCCTCATAAAATTCCCCCGTTTTTAACTTGTGATACCTTTATTTATCACACTTCTAATTTGTAATATTTCTAAATTTATAATGTTTCTATATGATAACATACTTTCACAGAAATAAACATACAGATTCTTGTCCTGCCAGTGATTTCCATTTATAATATAAGGATACCAGGTGCAAAAGACCTAAGCCCACACAAGCTTGCTCATAAGTGGATGAATGTTCTTGGGTCTTAGCCCGAACCTCAAATACAAGGAGGAGCTTTTTTCATGAAAAAAACAGGTTATTATTCTTCCGGCGAATTTGCAAGGATGGCCCATGTCACCCTCCGCACTATCCGCTATTACGATAAACAGGACATCCTGAAGCCTTCTTACGTATCTCCTGCTGGAGCACGTTTTTATACAGATGAAGATTTTGCCCGATTGCAGCAGATCCTTCTTTTAAAATACCTTGGTTTTTCCCTTGATGATATCCGCAAAATGACCATTGATGATTCTGACTACCATTTCATGCTGAATTCCCTGGATGTACAGCTGAAGCTTGTACGGGACCGGATCGAGCAGATGGAAATGGTGGAGCGGGCCATTTTGGATACTGCAGAGGTGATCCGCAGGGAGCACACAGCCAACTGGAGCCAGATGCTGAACCTGATTCACCTTACAGGCATGGAAAACAGTCTGAAAAACCAGTATCAGGATGCTTCCAATATTTCCGCCAGGATCAATCTGCACAGCCTATATTCTGTAAATCATCAGGGATGGTTTCCCTGGTTTTACCAGCACTGCCATCTCACAGACGGTATGAAAGTGCTTGAGATCGGCTGTGGAGACGGTACTTTATGGACGGAGAATCTATCCTATCTTCCAAAGGATATTTCCGTCACTCTTTCAGATACATCCCGGGGTATGCTCCGTGATGCCAGAAGAGCCATCGGTGGCAAGGATCCCCGTTTTTCCTATACTGCCTTTGACTGTCACCAGATTCCCTTTCCTGACGAAAGCTTTGATCTGGTGATCGCAGGCCATGTACTTTTTTACTGCGACAAGATCGGGGATGTTTGCAGGGAAGTCAGCCGCGTGCTAAAGCCTGGTGGTTCTTTCCTCTGCTCCACCTACGGCAGCAGCCACATGCGTGAGGTAAGCCAGCTTGTTCAGGATTTTGATGACCGGATCGTTCTTTCCGCAGAAAAGCTTTATGAGAAATTTGGCAGGGAAAACGGTGCAGGGATTCTTTCCCAGTATTTTTCCTCTGTAACCTGGGAATCCTATCCCGACCACCTTGTAGTTCCTGATGCACAGCCACTGATTTCCTACATTCTTTCCTGCCACGGCAATCAGAACCAATATATTCTGGATCACTACAAGGAATTTCGCTCTTTTGTAGAGAAAAAAACAGAACATGGTTTCCATATCACCAAAGATGCAGGAATTTTTCTTTGTGAAAAAGTAACAAATTTAAAAAAATCGTAAAAAAGTTCTTGAAAGTAACCTTACGTCATCTTTTATACTAAGACTATCATAAAAACTGCAGGAGCAGCCGTCTTCCTGGAATCATGGCTTTTTTCAGGGTTTTCGCTCTTGCGCCATTTATAAAACAAAGGAGAAGATATTGCTATGAAGGGAATCATTCTTGCCGGAGGATCCGGTACCCGTCTTTATCCGCTTACCATGGTAACATCCAAACAGCTGTTACCGATCTATGATAAGCCTATGATCTACTATCCAATGTCTGTACTGATGAATGCAGGGATCCGTGATATCCTGATCATTTCCACACCTCAGGATACTCCAAGATTCCATGAACTTCTTGGAGATGGCCATCAGTTCGGCGTACACCTCACCTATGCTGTACAGCCAAGCCCGGACGGACTTGCCCAGGCCTTTATCATTGGTGCTGACTTTATCGGTAATGATACAGTTGCCATGGTTCTTGGGGATAATATTTTTGCAGGCCACGGTCTTAAGAAACGGTTAAAAGCAGCTGTTGAAAATGCAGAATCCGGAAAAGGCGCTACTGTATTTGGTTACTATGTAGATGACCCGGAGCGTTTCGGTATTGTAGAATTTGACAAAGACGGAAAAGCCGTTTCCATCGAGGAAAAGCCGGAGCATCCAAAGAGCAATTACTGTGTGACAGGCCTTTATTTCTATGATAATCGTGTTGTTGAATATGCAAAGAACCTGAAGCCAAGTGCCAGAGGGGAACTGGAGATCACAGACCTGAACCGTATCTATCTGGAGAACAATACCTTAAATGTGGAGCTTCTGGGACAGGGCTTTACCTGGCTGGATACCGGTACGCATGAAAGTCTTGTAGAGGCTACCAACTTTGTGAAGACCATGGAAAGCCATCAGCACAGAAAGATCGCCTGCCTGGAGGAGATTGCCTACTTAAATGGCTGGATCACCAAAGAAGATGTTTTAAAGGTTTACGAGGTTCTGAAAAAGAATCAGTATGGACAGTATTTAAAAGACGTTCTGGATGGCAAATATCTGGACGTTCTGCACTGAAAGGAGAATTTATAAAATGAAGATCATTGTTACCGGCGGTGCCGGATTTATTGGAAGCAACTTTATCTTTCACATGTTAAAGAAATATCCGGATTACCGGATCATCTGCCTGGACTGCCTTACTTATGCAGGAAATCTTTCCACTCTTGCACCTGTAATGGACAATCCAAACTTCCGTTTTGTAAAAGAAAGCATTACAGACAGGGAAGCTGTATACAAACTTTTTGAAGAAGAGCATCCGGATATGGTTGTGAACTTTGCTGCTGAAAGCCATGTAGACCGTTCTATTGAAAACCCTGAGGTTTTCCTGAACACCAACATTATCGGTACTGCTGTTCTGATGGATGCATGCCGTAAATACGGAATCCAGCGTTATCACCAAGTTTCCACAGATGAGGTTTATGGAGATCTGCCTTTAGACCGCCCGGATCTGTTCTTTACTGAAGAGACTCCGATCCACACAAGCAGCCCTTACAGTTCTTCCAAAGCAGGCGCTGACCTTCTGGTACTTGCTTATCACAGAACCTATGGCCTGCCTGTAACCATCAGCCGCTGCTCCAACAACTACGGTCCATACCACTTTCCTGAGAAGCTGATCCCTCTTATGATCGCAAATGCACTGAATGACAAGCCGCTTCCAGTTTACGGAAAGGGTGAAAATGTACGTGACTGGCTGTATGTAGAGGATCACTGCAAGGCAATTGACCTGATCATCCACAAAGGCCGTGTTGGAGAGGTTTACAACATTGGTGGTCATAATGAAATGAAGAACATTGATATTGTAAAGATCATCTGTAAAGAGTTGGGCAAACCTGAAAGCCTGATCACTTATGTAGCTGACCGTAAGGGTCATGACATGCGTTATGCCATCGATCCTACAAAGATTCATAATGAACTTGGCTGGCTTCCGGAGACCAAATTTGCAGACGGAATCAAGAAAACCATCCGCTGGTATCTTGATAATAAAGAATGGTGGGAAACCATCATTTCCGGTGAGTATCAGAACTACTACGAGAAAATGTACGGCAACCGCTGATATAAGGATAGATAATTAGGAGGACGCTATGAAGTTTTTTGTAACAGGTGTGGCAGGACAGCTTGGCCATGATGTGATGAATGAGCTGCACAAACGGGGCTTTGAAGGCGTTGGATCTGATATTGCTCCGGTTTACAGTGGTATACAGGATCATTCCCCGGTTACTGAAATGCCTTATGTTTCCATGGATATTACAGATGCCAAGGCAGCAGAAAGTATCCTGACACAGATCAAGCCGGATGCAGTGATCCACTGTGCTGCATGGACAGCTGTTGATGCTGCAGAGGATGAGGATAAGCAGGAAAAGGTTCATCTTGTAAATGTTACAGGTACAGAGAATATTGCGAAGGTATGCCAGAAGCTGGACATCAAAATGATGTATCTTTCCACAGACTATGTATTTGATGGACAGGGCGAGCAGCCGTGGGATCCGGACTGCAAGGACTACAAGCCTTTAAATGTTTACGGCCAGACCAAGCTGGACGGCGAGCTTGCTGTTTCCGGTCTTGTTTCCAAATTTTTCATTATCCGTATTGCCTGGGTATTCGGAAAAAATGGCAAGAACTTTATCAAAACCATGTTAAGCCTTGGCAAAACCCATGATACCCTTCGTGTGGTAAATGACCAGATCGGTACCCCGACTTATACTTTCGATCTTGCCCGTCTGATGGTAGATATGATCCTTACAGACAAGTATGGATATTATCATGCTACCAATGAAGGGGGATATATCAGCTGGTATGATTTCACAAAGGAGATCTTCCGCCAGGCAGAGGCTCTTGGACATCCGGAATATGCTCCTGACCACTGTCACGTATATCCGGTAACGACTGCTGAATATGGTGTTTCAAAAGCAGCAAGACCTTTTAACAGCCGTCTGGATAAAAGCAAGCTGACCAAATGTGGATTCACTCCTCTTCCAACCTGGCAGGATGCTCTTGCCAGATACTTAAAAGAACTGGATTTCTGATCATCAAAATAATATCAGGTTCACCCCTGATGACAAAAGACCTGCAAAAGTATTTCTCTTACTTTTGCAGGTCTTTCTTATGTCTGTTTAGATGCGTCTTATGCAACACTGTCCGCTGTTGTGGTGTCTGCTGTAGTATCTGCAGCAGTGCCATCCTGTGTATCTGTACTGCCCTCCTGCCCTGGAACAGGGGATGGGGTGATAGGTCCGTCCTCCGGTACTCCCAGATCCTGGGTAGAGGTATCAGATGCAGCATCATCCTGGGTGATCGTCTGTCCGTCACGTACCTTTGCCATCAGCTCTTTGGCCTTATCTACAGTTGTCTGATCCGGGATCATGACATAAGCAGGCTGGCTTAAAGAATATGGTTTTTCCTTTGCACCGGTACCATTTACACTGTAAGTAACCACATTCCAGGTACCGCCGTTCTTCAGCTGATCCTGCAGGATCTCTGCGATCTCCTCATAGGTAATATTGGTACCAAAGCAGCCATCCAGGCTTTCGATCACGCTGGAGTAATTCTTCAGGATATCCGGTGACAGAGCTTTTGCAATGACAGCCTTAATCACAGCCATCTGGTTCTTACCTCTCTGTCTGTCTCCCTCTGAGAATGCATATCTTTCTCTTGCAAATACAAGGGCTGCCTCTCCATCCAGATGGTTGATACCCTTGTTGTAATGCCATCCAAGAATATTCCTGGAATCAAATTCATAATCAGAATCCACATCAATGCCGCCAAGTGCATCAATGATCTTTGTAAATCCACCAAAGTTCACACGGAAATAATAGTGGATATCTTCGTCATAAAGCATACCAAGTGTATCCATGCATACATCAATACCATAAATACCCGCATGGGTCAGCTTGTCCTTTTCTCCGTTGGAAATGGAAAGTGGGACAAAGTAATCTCGTGGTGTGGAAACAAGCAGGATCTGCTTTGTCTCTGTGTTGATGGTAGCAAGGATATTCACATCGCTTCGGCTGGAAGCAGTCATCTCGCCTCTTGTATCAATACCGCTGATGTAAATGGTATAGATCTTGCCACCGCCAGCTGTCTCCACAGGCTTAACCGGCTCTTCATCCTTCTCAGCGATCACATTCTCCACATCAACGGTGCCAACCTCTTTGATCTTTGACTGGATGTCTGTATATCCGTCCATCTCAGATAATACTTCCACATAAGCCTGGTTCAGGATCAGAGCCTGTACCTGTCCATTCAGAAGACCATCTGCCAGTTCTGTAAGTCCAGGGAACTCTACAGTATTCACATCTGTGCCAAACTGGCTCTTCAGATGTGAAACAGCGCCATCTGTATTGGTACGGTCAAGAGCCTGAAGGATACCATATGTATCCCCCTTGGTGGCATCCACAGAATCCGCTGTATCCTCAGCTTTTACATAAACAGATACCTTGGTGATCTCCGTCTTCTCTCCGGAAATCTTGGTGATGGCTGTCCTCGTCTGATTCACGTAAGCACCGCCAATGGCAAGAACTGCAATAAATACAAATCCAAGTAATGCCCCCACGGTAAACCGGATCTTATTGCTCATTCGCCATACAAGGGCTGCAGTGAGGATCACAAACAAAAGCAGGATCACACCGGCAACAATCATGTAGGTATCTGGAATCATCTTGGTTCTGGCAAGCATAACCATGAAGATCACGGAAACCACCAGCAAAAGCACAGTGATCACCAGACCTGGTACCCTGTCAAACTTTTTCTTCCAATTCATCCTTACATTCTCCTTTTCATCAAATGTGTATTAAGTGTGTATTCAAAATCACCCCCATATTTTATACGCTGAATACAGGAAAATCAAGAGCAGAATCCTGCTGTATGGCAAATTTAAGATTCTTTTTATAATTTATGGGATAGGATAGATATTTTCCCCTGTATATGCTATAATTCTAACCAAATTGCGGAAAATCTCACATTACAGGAGGCATTATAAATGACCAAAGAAACTTTTTTTCAGCTTGCAGAACATATCCTGCTCCTTGATGGAGCCACAGGCTCCAATCTGATGGCAGCGGGAATGCCAAGAGGCGTATGCACAGAAGAATGGGTGCTTAGCCACAAAGATGTGATTCAGAAACTGCAGAAAGAATATATTGAGGCAGGAAGCCAGATCATCTACGCTCCCACCTTTGGTGGCAACCGGTGCAGCCTGAGCCTTCACAATCTTCAGAATCAGGCCAGTCAGATCAATCACACACTGGTAAGCTACTCCAAAGAGATTGCCCAGGGCAAAGCTTATGTAGCCGGTGATATTACCACTTCCGGCAAGATGATGGCTCCAGCCGGAGAAATGACTTATGAAAATGCTTATGAAATGTACAAAGAACAGGCCGGATACCTGGTAGATGCCGGTGTGGATCTTTTTGCAGCAGAAACCATGATCAACATCGAAGAAACACTGGCAGCTGTAGATGCTGTCTCCAGTATCTGTGATCTTCCCATCCTCTGCTCCATGACTGTAGAAGCAGACGGCAGTATCTTCAGCGGCGGCAATGCAGTAGAAGCAGCCCTGGCCTTGGAAGCCGCCGGTGCATCAGCCGTAGGTGTGAATTGTTCCGTAGGTCCGGATCAGCTGGTATCTGTGATCCGTAACATCCGTGAGAACGTATCCATCCCTGTAGTGGCCAAGCCAAATGCAGGTATGCCAGCCATTGATGACCAGGGACATGCTGTATACAGTATGACTGCCGAAGACTTTGCCAAACATATGAAAGTACTTGTAGAGAATGGCGCATCTGTGATCGGAGGCTGCTGTGGCACTACACCGGAATTCATCCGTCAGACTGCACGGCTGATCCGCAGCATCTGATCCATGTAACTACTATTTTACTTTAATGGCCTTTTTAGGGCACATTTCCTGACAGCAGAAACACCGGATACATTTCTTATAATCATAAACTGGCGGCTGGTCTTTTCCTTTGCGGAAGTCCACCGCCTTTTCAGGTACAGGACAGCTTTTCACGCAGATCCCACATTTCACACACAGGTCAGCCTGGATATACGGCTTTTTCTGGAACAGATTCAGTGCCTTTGCCATCCGTGTCCAGATATTCTGCCGGATCCTTTTGCGGTCTACATTAAAATCCGGCTTTCCGAACCGTTTCACAGCTTCTGCTATGGAAATCTCTTCTCCGGTATGAAGAAGAAGGGATATCTCCTCTTCCTTCCATGTGCCAAGTCCCATCTTTTCCCCATGATAGTTCGTTGGAACAAGTACAGAATCCAGATAAACAAGCCTTGCAAACACACTGTCAAGAGCCACCGGATCTGTGGACATAAGCAAGACATTCATAGATACAGGATCTCCTGCTCCGGGACCATTGCCCTCCATAGCAACAATACCGTCCATCAGATACAGCCTTGGCTTTACCATCTGGTTCAGATCGATCAGCATTCTTGCAAAGCTGTCTGCACTGGGATATCTGGTATGTCCAAGAGCCTTCTGTCTGCCATAGATAAATCCATAGCTGTTCTTTACAGCCCCTGTGATCCTCTCCAGAGCATGGGTCTTCATCTTGGATACAGAGATCACACAATCTGCTTCTGTAAGCTCTTTGGGCAGTACAAATTCCTTTGCCTGTATCCCCTGTGGATAAGAAACGGTTACAGGTTCTTTATAATCAACAGCAGGGATGTGATACTTTTCCAGATAAGCATCCATCCCTGTTCCCTGTATCACCTTCCTGGTGGTTCCGTTCCCACAGGAATCTGCCAGCATGATCCGGTCATAGCCTTCTTCTCTTAAGATCCTTGCCAGCGCCCCTACCACTGTTGGATGGGTAATCACAGCTTTTTCTACTTCTGCTTTTTTCAGAAGATTTGGTTTTAAAAGGATTTTTTCTTCTTTCCCGATGAGATTCTCAAGACCTCCCAGAAGCTGAAGCCCTTTTTTCAGAAGAGAATATATTTCTTCTTCCTCATATTCTTTACAGGGAAGAAGAATAACCCTGCTTTTTTTCTCCATAAATCAGTCCTTCCCTTCTGTAAGATCTGTATTTCTCACTGCCCTGCGTACCGGAAGGATACAGGCCGGAACTACAGACAGCCCATCCACCCCCATACGGATAAATGTGTGGGTAAGCTTTGTATCTGCAGCGATCTCTCCACAGATATATACCTTCCGCCCATTTTTATGTCCTGCATCCACTACCATCTGGATCATCTTTAATACAGCAGGATGGTGGTCATTATATTTCTCCCGAAGTAAAGGATTCTGCCGGTCCATTGCAAGGGTATACTGGGTCAGGTCATTGGTTCCAAGACTTAAGAAATCCACTCTTCTGGCCAGTTCTTCACTGATCATCACAGCAGCCGGTGTCTCGATCATGATTGCCTTTGGTATTTCCTGATATGGCTGCTTCTTCTCATCCAGCTCACCTCTTACCTCATCAAGGATCTGCTCTATGGCATCCATCTCTTCCATGGAATCGATCATTGGATACATCAGTGCCAGATGTCCATACACGGACGCCCGGTAAATGGCACGCAGCTGTACCTTAAACATTTCCCTTCTGTCAAGACAGAGGCGGATCCCACGGTTGCCCATGATGGGATTTGTTTCCTCCGGGATCTTCAGGTATTTTGCCTGTTTATCTGCTCCCAGATCCACAGTACGGATCACTGCCTTTTTTTCTCCCATGGTCTGGGCTACTCTTTTATAGGCAGCAAATAGTTCTTCTTCACTGGGATAATTTTCTCTTCCCAGATACTGGAATTCGCTTCGCAAAAGCCCAATGCCTGCTGCTTCATAATACAGCACGCTGTTCAGATCATCCAGATTGCCGATATTGGCATAAATAGGTACTTTATGGCCGTCAGCAGTTTCATCCTTTTGATGACGCAACTTCAGAAGTTCTTCCCGTTCTTCTATATCTGCATTTCTGCGGATCTCATATTCTTTCAGAAATTCCCCATCCGGCTGGATATACAGAGTACCTGTATATCCATCTACAATGGCGTTTAATCCATTCCATTCTTCTTCCGGACGGATCCCTACAATAGAAGGAACTGCCATGGTACGGGCCAGGATCGCAGCATGGGATACATCACCGGTTCCTCGCCCAGATCGATCCTTGGAAGCACTCCGCCAAGAACCGTGATCAGCTGGTCAGACACAAGACGGACGCACCGGATCTGCTCCTTTACAGCCGGATTTTCCAGGCTGGCAAAGGTGGAAGATAACTCCTCTTTTGTAGTCATCACAGCATAAACTGCACTGACTTTTTCTGCCCTGATCATACTTTCCACTGCTTTTTCAAAGCTTTCCATGGAAAGTGCGCTGATCTGATGCTGCAAATTTACTTTTTGTGCTTCCTGGTCTGCCGTCTGAAGCTTATCCTGCAGATTTTTAAAAACCTGGTCCTTTGCCTGTTCAAATCTGGTCAGTTCATGCTTCACATTATTGATCAGATACTGGCTGAGCTGATACTCTGCCCGGTTATAATAAAAAATCTTTCCAATGGCGATCCCTGCAAATGTAGACATGCCTTTATAAATTTCCATAAATGATCCCCTTAATCGCAGGCTGCTTTAAACTCTGTCCAGTTCTTGTTGTACTGCTCGTCAGCCTCTGCGCTTACATTCTGAATGATCTCACCCTTTGTTACATCATCCGGTACTACCAGGTTCGGATCTACAAGATCATCTGCTGCTTTATTTGTGCAGTAGTATCCGATGTAATCAAAGCATTTTGCAGATACTTCCGGCTGCAGGATATAGTTTACAAACTGATAAGCTGCATCCTTGTCCGGTGCATCACTTGGGATGAACATACCCATAATACCAAAACCAAGACCCTCTTTTGGATATACTACTTTCAGATCCGGATTTTCTGCAAGAACAGATGTAACCTGGGAAGTATAAAGGAATGCTACAGATGCCTCACCGTTAAGAAGTGCATCCTGAGTATTGTCATCCTGGATCATACGTACATTTGGGGCAAGCTCCAGAAGCTTCTCTCCTGTCTCTTTAATAGAATCCACATCATCTTCATTCATGCTCTTTCCAAGGGCAAGGTTTGTGATTCCGTTGATTACCCTGTAGTTTGCTGTAAGGGCAATGCTGTCCTCCAGGGACGGATCCCAGAGATCATTATAGCCTTCAATATCAATATCCACTTCATCCGGATCATAAACGATCAGAGGAATACCAGCTCCATAAGGTACGGTATACTCATCTGTTGGATCATAGAACTGTCCCTGATACAGAGAATTGATATTCTCAAAGTTGGAAAGCTTATCTTTATCCAGCTTCTCTGCAAGACCTTCCTGGATCACTTTTTCCAGGATATAATCATCTGCGATTACCACATCATAGTCTCCGCCCTTTGCCATGGAAACCTTCTCAAGCATGGTCTCATCTGTGTCAAAGTTGGAATATGTGATCTTAATACCTGTCTCACTTTCAAAATCATCCAGAACTTCCTGTGGGAACATACCCTGCCAGGTATAAAGCACCAGTTCGGAATCATCTGCATAAGCAGGAGTAACGTATGCAGCAACAGATGCTGCACATAAAACAGCTGCAAGAATCTTTTTTTTCATAATAGGTTCTCCTCTTCTACTTATTTATAATCCCCGGAGCCAGAAGGCCCCAGCAACTACCAGGTTATACCGGCCTACTCGGCCTTGATCTTTGTCCAAAGCTCTGCATATTTCTGTTTGATCTTTGGCTTCTGATAACGGAAGATCTCATTATCCGGATTATCCGTATCCGGTATATAGGAAGAAATCCCCTCATATGTACCCTGAAGCATTTCTTCATATGCACTCTTTACAGAAGAAGTATAACCTACTTCCTCTGTATTGGAAAGAGCAGATTCATCATCCAGCATAAAATTAATAAACTGATGTGCCAGCTCTACCTCATTACAGTCTTTGGTGATCACCATTGCATCATACCACAGATTGGTTCCCTGCTCAGGTGTAAAATAATCCAGATCCGGATTTTCACTGATGATATAAGAAGCATCTCCGGAATATACCACCGCCAGCGCTTTATTCCCTGAGATCATATTGTCGATCACATCGTCTCCCGCATAGATAGGCTCCATGGTATTTCTCTGATCGATCAGCCACTGATATGCTTCCTGGATCTGAGTTTCATCCGTTGTATTCATGGAATATCCAAGCGCCTTTAATGCGATCATAAAGGAATCTCGTTCTGAATCATACATGTAAAGATTTCCTTTATATTTTGGATCCCGGAGCAGCTCCCAGCCCTCTTTCAGGTCTTCTTTTGACACTACATTTTTATTATAAAGAATGCCTACAGTTCCCCAGAAATAAGGGCAGGAATATCTGTTGCCAGGATCATAACTTCTGTTCTTTACTTCAGAAAGAAGATTTTTTCCATTTGGGATCAGATCCCAGTCAAGATACTGAAGATATTCTTCCTTGATCAGACGCTCGATCATGTAATCCGAAGGGATCAGCACATCATAGGATTCACCACCGGAAAGCTTGGTATACATCATCTCATTGGATTCAAAGGTTTCGTACACCACAGTACAGTTATACTCTTTTTCAAACTGCTGCAGAAGATCCAGATCCATGTACTCTCCTGCATTATATACCTTCAATACATGTGTGCCTCCTGCGGTCTGTCCCATACGTACCAGCCCCACAAAAAGAGCAAGTGCCACAAGTACAGTAACCACACGTACAATCTTTCTGCTGTGTTTCCCTTGGAACTTTGCCAGCAGCTTGGGGATCAGTCTTCCTCCGATGAGCACCACTGCGATCACAGCGATCACAATAGCAGACAGGGCATTAATGGTAGGGTTGATCCTCTTGGTCATATTATATACAACAATGGAAATATTTTTTACACCATTTCCGGACACAAAATAAGAAATTACAAAATCATCAAAGGACATGGTGAAGGCAAGAAGCACTCCTGCAAAGATCCCGTCTTTGATCATGGGAACAATTACTTTTGTAAGCGCCTGGGCAGGTGTTGCCCCCAGATCCATAGCCGCATTGGCAAGGTTTGGATCCAGGCTTCTTACCTTGGGATATACACTGGTGATCACATAAGGGGTACAAAAAGCAATATGTGCCAGCAGCATAGTCAGGTAGCCTTTCCGAAAGCCCAGGGAAGAAAACAGAAGCATCAGTCCGATGGCTGTTACGATATCCGGGTTCAGGATCGGCAGGTTATTAATATTTAAAAGCAGCTCTTTTACCACTTTTCTTGACTTTGAAAGCCCGATGGCTGTGATGGTTCCAAGAACTGTGGAGATCACAGTTGCCAGGATGGCAATGGTAAGAGAAACATACACTGCCTTTGTCACTTCCACATTGTGCAGCAGTTCACTGTACCACCGCAGAGAAAAGCCTGTAAACTTTGTCAGTGATTTTGATGAGTTAAAGGAAAATATCATGGTGACAAGGATAGGCAGGTAAAAAAAGATCAGGCATAACACAACATAAAATCTTGAAAAAAATCCGTTTTTTCTTTTCATCTGTCCCCTCCTATTCGTCCTGCTTATCCATACGCTTCATCAGTCCCATAAATACCAGGATGATCACTGCAAGGATCAGGGAAATGGCGCTTCCGAAGTTCCAGTCTCCCACAGAGATAAACTGGGACTCGATCAGATTACCGATCAGCATATACTGTCCTCCTCCAAGAAGCTTTGGAATAACGAAGGAGGAAATTGCCAGAAGAAATACCATCATGATCCCATTTACCACACCAGGAAGGGAAAGCTTCCAGATCACCTTCCAGAATGTCTGGATCCGGTTTGCTCCCAGATCATGGGCTGCCTCGATCAGGGATTTGTCCATCTTTGTCAGGGATGTATGGATTGGAATGATCATAAATGGCATAAAGTTGCATACAAGGCCAATCATAACGGAAAAATCCGTATACATCATGGAAACCGGCCCCAGCCCGATCATGGAAAGCAGGTGGTTGATGATCCCGTTATCTGAAAGCAGGTTCATCCATGCATAAGTACGAAGAAGCATATTGATCCACATTGGAATGGTTACAAGAAGAATCAACATACTTTGCACTTTTTCCGGAAACTTGGAAATGATATAAGCCAGTGGATAGCCCAGTACCAGACAAATTGCTGTGGTCAAAAGCCCCAGCCAGAAGGATTTCAGGATCACATTCAGGTAGGTTGCCTCCAGGAATTTTGCGAAATTCCCCCAGGTAAAGGTAACAGTAAGGACATCATTTCCTTCTTTTGTAACCGCATACAGCGCAATCAGGAAAAGAGGGATCAGTAAAATGACCACTGCCCAGATAAAATACGGTATGATCAATCTTTTAAACTGTTTCATCAGTATGCCCCCATCCTGTACATAACGTGAATATCCTCAGGTCCGAATTTCAGTCCTACTTCCCGTCCTACTTCTGCATAATCCGTTGTCTGTACATTGTAGATCCTCTGCTCTGTCTGTACCAAGATCTCATAATGTACACCCTTGAACGTAATATTTTTCACAACACCTGTGATCTTTGCATCCTTTGGTTCCACAATATCCAGATCCTCAGGACGGAGAACAACTTCAATCTCTTCATTGTCCTCAAAACCTTTATCTACACATTCAAACTGGAATCCGTCAAATTCTACCAGATAGTCGCGGATCATGATTCCTTCGATAATATTGGATTCTCCGATAAAGCTTGCCACAAAACGGTTTTCCGGCTCATTGTAGATATCTGTAGGAGAACCGATTTGCTGGATTTCTCCGTTATTCATAACCACCACAGTATCAGACATGGAAAGAGCCTCTTCCTGGTCATGGGTAACATAGATAAATGTGATCCCCACCTCCTGCTGGATCTTTTTCAGCTCGATCTGCATCTGTTTACGGATCTTTGCATCCAGCGCACCTAAAGGCTCATCCAGAAGCAGCACCTTGGGTTCATTTACCAGTGCCCTGGCAATAGCCACCCTTTGCTGCTGTCCACCGGAAAGGAGGGTTACATCTCTTTTTTCAAATCCTTCCAGACCTACCATTTTCAGCATTTTGCCAACCTTCTGGTCGATCACGGATTTCTCTACTTTTTTCAGATTCAATCCGAAGGCAATATTCTCTGCCACATTCAGATGGGGAAACAGGGCATATTTCTGGAAAACCGTATTTACCTCCCTTTTGTATGGTGGAAGCTTGGAGATCTCAATACCGTTAAACAGCACTTCTCCACCACTTGGCTCCTCAAACCCTGCAATAATACGCAGAGTGGTTGTTTTCCCGCACCCGCTGGGTCCTAAAAGGGTGAGAAACTCATTTTCATAAATATCCAGATTGATGCCACGCAGCACCTGCTGGTCGTCAAAGTTTTTCGTAAGATTCTTAAGCTGGATCAGTTTGTTCATACTCTTTCTCCTCAGTAAATGTAAACTCTTTATTCTATATCAGAAAATCCATTGAATTTTCCTTTTTAACGGTTCCTTTTCCTGCGGAAACTGCGGACCAGGCTGTACAAAAGCAGCACTGCCACAGTAAAAGCAAGCATAATGGTACAAAGAGCATTTACCTCAGGTGTAACCCCTGTTTTGATCTGGGTATACACTTTGATAGGCAAAGTGGAAAGCTTTGGGCCATTAATGAAAATACTGATAACCACATCATCCATGGACATGGCAAACGCAAGCAAAGACCCGGATACAACTGCAGGCATGATCAGCGGAAGCGTAATATCCCAAAAAGCCCGCATGGAGGATGCTCCCAGATCCCTGGCTGCCTCTTCCAGAGAAGGGTCCATCCCTACAAGTCTTGCCTTTACTTCCATGAGAATATAAGGCACGCAAAATACCGTATGCCCTATAAGGAGGGTCAGCATGCCAAATGGCAGGTTCAGCATATAGAAAAATGCCATTAGCACCATACCAAGAATGATCTCGGGGATCATCAGCGGCAGAATGGAGATATATTCCAGAATACCTTTTGACTTCAGATGAAGCCTGGAAAGCCCTACTGCTCCCAGTGTACCGATCACGGCAGATACAAAGCAGCTGGCCACACCCAGGATCAAACTGTTCACCAGTGCCTGAAGCATGGCACTGTCCCCAAGCAGTTCCTGATACCATTTCAGGGAAAATCCGGTAAATCTTACCGGAAGCTTTGCTTCATTAAATGAGAAAACGATCACTACCCCAATAGGCAGATACATCAGCAAAAATATAATGATAAGATAAAGGTTTGCAAATTTTGAATTCTTTTTCATCCTACTCCCTCCAGATCCTTTGCATTTGTAAGCTTTCGATAAAACCAGATCATCAGGGTTGTAAGGATCATCATGACTACCGCAAGTGTAGCAGCAAAAGGCCAGTTATTTCCTCTGGTCATCTGATCCTGTATCAGACTTCCCACAAGCACGATCTTATTTCCACCCAGAATGTCCGCAATAAAGAACAGTCCCATAGACGGTACAAAGGTAAGGATCACTCCGGAAAGAAGTCCTGGCAGGGTGAGCCTCCAGGTAATCGTCCAGAATGCTTTGATCCTTCCTGCTCCCAGATCCCTGGCTGCCTCCACCAAAGACCAGTCCATCTTTTCCGCACTGGAATATACAGACAGGATCATAAAGGGAAGAAGCACGTATACCATACCTACCACAATGGCCGGATAGCTGTACAGAAGCTTTAATGGCTTGTCAATGATCCCCAGCTTTTTCAGCACAAAATTCAGGATTCCTTTTTTCTGCAGGATAATGATCCATCCGTACAGACGGATCAGAGAATTTACCCAGAAAGGAAGCATCAGAAACAACATTGCCTTTTTCTTTTTCCCTGCTGGCAGTTTTGCCATAAAATAGCCAAATGGGTAACCTACAAGGCCAATGATCAGTGTACTTGTCACAGCCAGCTTAAAGGACTGCACAAAGGTATTCAGATACACCGGTTCCAGGATCTTTTTATAATTATCAAATGTAAACTTCCACTCAACACCATGTACTGCCCCTGGTGTGGCAAAGCTTAATGCCACCATATAGATCAGGGGACATGCCACAAACAGAATAGTAAAAATGTAAAGCGGAAGGATCATGCCTACAGAATGGCTTTTTACCTTGTGTTTCTTTTTTTCTGTATTATAACTGCTCATTCTGATCCTCCCTGTCTACGATCACTCCGTCTCCAGGTTCAAAGCTCCAGCCAACCTTCTGGCCGACCTTAACATTTGCATCGATTCCATACCTGCTGGCTGTGATCTCACTGCCGTCCGGCAGTTCCAGAAGCATACGCAGCTGACCGCCTGCAAAAGACTTTTCCTTTACTGTTGCAGTCGGGCTTCCTGTGCCGCTTTCATCCACATGGATGCTTTCACTGCGAAGTGCAAAGGTAACTTTTTCGCCTTTTTCCAGGGGGATTCCTTCTGCTGCCACCAGCAGTTTCTGGCCTCCGGTAAGAAGAACCGCATCCTTTCCCGCCATTTCCTGGTAAATTCCTTCCAGGATATTGGCATTTCCTACAAAATCTGCCACATAGCTGGTCTTTGGATGATTATAGATCTGATCCGGGGTACCGATCTGCTCAAAATGGCCTTCACGCATCACAGCGATCCTGTCAGACATGTTAATGGCCTCTTCCTGGTCGTGGGTAATATAAATAAACGTAATGCCCAGCTTTTTCTGAAGATGTTTCAGCTCTGTCTGCATAGCACGGCGAAGCTTCAGATCCAACGCTCCTAAAGGCTCATCCAAAAGCAGCACCTGAGGATTATTGATCAGTGCCCTGGCGATTGCCACCCTTTGTCTCTGTCCGCCGGAAAGCTGATCCGGCTTCCGTTTTTCAAAACCGGAAAGCTGTACCAGTTCCAGCATTTCGGATACCCGTTTCTTTATTTCCTGCTTTGGAACTTTTTTAAGCTTTAATCCGTAGCCAACATTATCTGCCACTGTCATATGAGGAAACAGGGCATAGTTCTGAAAAATGGTGTTTACACCTCTCTGGTTTGGTTCCAGGTCTGTAACGTCTTTCCCATCCAGATATACGTTTCCGCTGTCCGGGGCCTCCAGTCCTGCTATGATCCTTAATGTAGTGGTCTTTCCACATCCGGATGCGCCTAATAGTGTGATAAACTCTCCTTTTTCAATGGAAAGGCTAATCCCTCTTAACACATCTTCGTCTTTGCCGAAGCTTTTGGTGATATTTTTTAATTCCAGAGAATAAACTGACATGTAGTTCTTTCCTTTCTTCTATAGTAAGCTGTCTGTCTTTGCAGACATATGTTTTTAGGCAAAAAAAGATACGGCACCTGCTGTCAGTTGTGAAACAGCTATGGTATCCGTATACTTTCTGCATTTATATTTAATTGTACGCCAAGCAAGAGCAGGTCCGTCCTGCTCCATCCAGTCTGCACGTATACCGGTGCTTCCAAGGCATGTGTCAACTGCAGATTCCAGGGTACGCAAAAAAGCCGCTGCCTTTGCCGCGGTTCTCTCGTCATAATAAAAAGCGTATCCTGCTGCGTGCTGATCCATCTCTTTTGTCACCTTTCATTGTGGCGTAGTCTTCAATTTTGTAACCTGTGCTTTCTTTTCTTAACTGAAGCACTGTTACGCAATTTTCATAATACTATCACAGTTTTTTCTTTTTGGGAATATGTTTTATAAAAAAATCCTGCATCGTCATCACCGACGCAGGATCTTCATATAAGCTGGAAATGAGACTTGAACTCACGACCCCTTCATTACGAGTGAAGTGCTCTACCGACTGAGCTATTCCAGCATGGTTCTCTTAAGATATAATACAAAACTGTTGTAAGTTTAAACTTTTTCGCCATATTTGTCAAGTTGTTTTTATTAAGGTAGTTTTTATTAAGGATAACTTTCTAAGTATATACTACTCGACGCAACATAATATCAGTTGGTCAACTTATATTGTGTTGTATCATATTATACAGAAAAGATATGTCTTATATATCAGGGCTTCGTTTTCGGATTTCTCCCACGCGCTTATTATCTCCAAGATTTGCAAAACTCGCTTCGCTCAAACAATGCAAATCTTGGAGAAGCTAGCGCAGTCGAAATCTACGAAAGCCTCTCATGCTATATAATCCATATGCTTTTCTGCTTATAACGAACGCCACTTTAATTATTAAATGATCAGTTTGCCGATAATTATTTTTCTATATCAAATCAATTTCTCAAGTTAGCCGTTCAAACAATTGTCTCTTCCCACTACTTTATTCATTTTTATAAAAAACTCATAATCATATCTTTCGCTTCTTCCCATATATCCTCTGGACATTTTTCCTTATATTGTGCATTGCATGCTCTTACATCCAGCATTTTTGCCTGATCACACAATATAGTACCTTTAGGCACACAGCCTACATTTGCACACGCAGTTGACTTTTTTCCTTATTCTCAATATAATCCAGTTACGGAATATCATGCATATTGTTTGACAATACAGTGAAATATTCACCAACAAATTAACCGTGCAGTGAAATTTGTTGCATTGTAGTAGAAAAGATCTTGGTTATATATCATGCGAGGCTTTCGTAGATTTCGACCGTGCTAGCTTATCTGCTATTTGCCGTGTTTGAGCACGTAAGTGCGAGTTTGATGTGCGCAAGGTAAAAGGAAGCACGAACGAAGTGAGTATTTACTTTTACCGGCGCATCACTGACAGAATCGATAGTGCGAAGCACGGCAGACGCGAAGCGGCTGGATTCTGGAAGTGGCAAATCTTGGATATAATAAGCGCACGGGAGAAATCCGAAAACGAAGACCTGATATATAAACATATCTTTTCTACTACGCAATGCAACGAAGATCAATACACACCTAAAACACTAAAACAACGAGGTACCTTATGAAAAAGAAATCATCTACTCCTGACACTCGTAAAAAGCGGCTCCCCAAATGGATAAAGATCCCTCTTTGCATCCTGGCTGGGATCCTTGTCATCCTTCTGGCATATGTGATCTATCTTTACGCAGCCTACCACAGGATCCCTGACAACCAGGAACTGACGGTAGAAGCCCCTAAAGAGCAGGTACAGACAGCCTCCCTGACTACATGCCAGACCTATTCTGCCCTGACCTACAATGTAGGCTTTGGCGCCTATTCCCCTGATTTCAGCTTTTTCATGGACGGAGGCACATCTTCCTGGGCCAAAAGTAAAGAAAATGTCCAAGAAAATATCAGCGGGGCCGGAAACTTTGCAGTATCCAAAGATCCTGACTTTATCCTTTTTCAGGAAGTGGATCTGAACTCTACAAGAAGCTACCATGTAAACGAATATGATATCATGAAAGACACATTTTCCGGTTACTATTCTGTATTCGCCCAGAATTATGATTCACCATTTCTCTTTTATCCGCTGACACAGCCTCATGGCAAAAGCCGTTCCGGGATCACCCTGTTTTCCAGATACCCGGTTACTTCTTCTTTAAGAAGAAGCTTCCCAATTGCCACTACCTTCAAGAAGTTTTTTGATCTTGACCGGTGCTACAGCATTTCAAGGGTTCCTGTGGACAATGGTAAGGAACTGGTGATCTTTGACCTGCACATGTCTGCCTATGGGAATGACGACCAGATCCGTCAGGGACAGATCCAGATGCTGTGCCAGGACATGGAAAAAGAATACAAAGCAGGAAATTATGTACTGTGTGGCGGTGATTTCAACCATGATCTGAAAGCCTCTGAAGATGATACCAGTGAGCGTCATTCCTGGGCATATCCTTTCCCACGGGAAGAACTGCCGGAACATTTTTCCTTTGGTCTGGATCTTTTATCTCAGGAGGAAAAAGATGACCTGTGGAATACTTCCAGAAACACAGACATCCCATACGATCCGGATGCCAGCTATACAGTCACTCTGGACGGCTTTATTTTCTCAGATAACATCACCATGGATTCTTATGAGGATCTGAATACCGGTTATTCCTATTCTGACCATGATCCTGTATATCTGGAGTTTTCACTGAATTAAAAATATATACAATATATCAGAACAGCCCATCACACAAAACAGCATCGGAAAAAGGCATTACAATTACAAATCCTGTAACTGTAATGCCTTCTGCATTTTAACTTAATAAATCCCTTATGATAATTTTTTCTTTGCAGCTGAAGTCTTTTTTGCAGCTGGTTTTGTTTCTGCTGCTTTCTCCTTTGCAGGTGTCTTTGCTGTTGTCCTTGTTTTTGTTGGACTCTTCTTTGTTACTGCTGCTTTTGTGTCAACTGTCTTTGTTATTTTTGTTTCTGTTGTTTTTACGGCTGTCTTCTTTGCAGCTGTAGCCTTTGCTGTGGTTTTCTTTGCAGGCTTTTTTGCTGCGGCTCTCTTCACAGGCTTCTTTTCTTCTTCAGGGGTGCAGGTCATGATCACTACGCCAAGTGCAGGAAGGGTAAGCTTGATGGAATAATCCCTTTCGTCGCACTCCTCTTTTTTGGCACGCTTCATCCTTGGGTTTGTTTTGCCCTCTCCGCCGTACTTCTTATCATCACTGTTGAAGATCTCTTTATATTTGCCTGAGAAAGGCACGCCTGTCTGATAATCCTTATAGGGAATTCCTGCAAAATTGCATACAGCCAGTAACGTCTCCTCCGGCTTGTCCGTTTTCCTGATAAATGTGATCACATTCTCATCATATTTCATCAGCTGGATCCACTCAAAGCCCTCGTAATCATTATCCATACGATACAAAGCAGGATGCTGTGTATAAACCTGGTTCAGATCTCTGACGCATTCCTGAAGGGCAGAAGACATATCCGGATCCGGAGCACTCATCTTGCATCCTGGATGAAGCATCATGTAAGCATATGCCTCACGAACCTGCGCTTCTTTCTCCTGGTCAGATCCTGGAAGACGATTCTTAAAGTCCTCCAGATCTCCCACATCCCTAAGTCCAAGGGTAAGGATATAATGTTCAGAATATGCATAAACACTGGAAAGTGTAAGCTGGTCATGACAGTTCTTCCTGCCTACCGGCGGTACAGCCAGATAATACAGGAAATCCCTTGTCCAGCCGCCACTCCATTTATAGTCAAATCCAAGATGGTCATTCTCCACACTGTCTGTCAGCTCAGGCCACAGTCCATCCTCCTGTGCAATAAGAAGCACACCTGGATTTCTCTTCCTAGTAATAGAATTCAGATGCTTCAGGAACTCCACGGCTGCCAGGTTCTCATTGGAACCATACATATTTGGCTGCCACTCACCTGCATTCCGTCCGAAATCCAGATACAGCATAGCATCCACATCATCCATACGAAGTCCGTCCACATGATATACTTCCATCCAGAAGCATGCATTGGAGATCAGGAAATCCTTCACCATAGGGCTTTCATAATTGTAAAGCAGAGTGCCCCATACAGGATGAACTGCTGCTACAGGATCCTTTACCTCATAAAGAGATGTGCCGTCAAACTTCTCCAATCCACCCTCATATCTTGGGAACTGAGCAGGAGTCCAGTCAAGGATCACGCCAATCCCTTTCTGGTGCAAAGCATCCACCAGCTTCTGGAAATCCTCAGGAGTGCCAAATCTGGAAGTAGGCGCAAAATAGGAAGAAGTAGAGTAACCATCTGTCTGATCCTCCAGATATTCCATAACAGGATGAAGCTCTACATGGGTGTATCCAAGTCCTGATACAAAATCTACCAGTTCCTTTGCTGTTTTCCATTTGGTCAGACTTGTCTCATAAATGGAAACAGGCTGATTACGATCTGCATATTTCTTCCTGTCTGCCATCCATGCCTGATCGTTCCATGTAAAATCATCCACCTTTGCTACTACAGATCCGCAGGCTCTTGGCTGCTCTGCCCTGTTTGCATATGGATCTGCCTTTAAATGTGTCTCCCCGCCTTTTACAAGGATCTCATATTTATAAATATCTCCTGGTTTTACCCCTGGTACAAACAATTCAAAAATACCGGACATAGGCATCCTGTGCATGGGAAGCCTGCGGCCGTCCCAGTTATTGAAATCTCCTACTACGCTGACACGCACTGCATTAGGTGCCCATATAGCAAAGCTGGTGCCTTCTACACCGTCCTTTACAGTGGGATGTGCCCCTAATTTTTCATAGGCATTATAATATACCCCTGCTACAAAAGCCTTCTCCTCCTCTTCTGTAAGCATTCCTGGAAACGCATAGGCATCGTAGAATTCCTCTGTCTTTCCTTCTTTCTTTACACGGAACTTGTAGGACGGGATCTTCCTTCCCGGGATCATGGCAGCAAAATATCCTGCCTCATCCTCCTGCTCCATAGGGTACTCTTTATCTCCTGCAAGAACGGATGCTACTTCTGCTTCCGGGAAAAATCCCTGGATCAGCACTCCGTCCGGTGTAAGCCTTGGACTCATCACATCCTTTGGGGATGCCTCCTCTGCATAGACGATTGCCTCGATCCTGGGCCAGTCCATATAACCATATGCTTTCTCGTTCATATCCTTCGCTCCTTCACTGTATTCATTTCTGTTTATTATCCTACAGGGAATCTCCCTGCCTGAAAATCTGTTTCTGTACATAATTTTACCATCTTTGCCACAAAAAATAAAGGAAGAAAAAAGTGGGAATTTGTTTGACAAAAAAACGCCTCTGGGATACACTGATTACAGTTTACCAAATGGCTGAAACTGACTATTTTGAACTTAGGAGGTTCTTTATGGAAAACAAACTTTATGATGTAACAGCTTTAGGGGAGCTGCTGATCGATTTCACAGAAAACGGCACCAGCCCCCAGGGGAATCCTCTTTTGGAAGCCAATCCTGGAGGCGCTCCCTGTAATGTACTTGCCATGCTGGAACGCCTTGGCAAGAAGACCGCCTTCATTGGAAAAGTAGGAAAGGACATGTTTGGTGACCAGCTTCGCAGGGCCGTCGAAGAAGTGGGTATCAATACACAGAATCTTATGACTGATGAGGAAGTACATACCACACTGGCATTTGTCCACACCTATCCAGATGGAGACAGAGATTTTTCCTTCTATCGTAATCCAGGTGCCGATATGATGCTTAAGAAAGATGAGATCTCCAAAGATCTGATCGAAAATTCCCGTATTTTCCACTTTGGTACTCTTTCCTCCACTCATGAAGGAGTAAGGGAAGCCACACGATATGCCATTGATCTTGCCAAACAGGCTGGATGTATTATCTCTTTCGATCTGAACCTGCGTCCTCCCCTTTGGAAATCCCTGGATGATGCAAAGCGTGAGATCGAATATGGCCTGACCAAATGTGATGTGCTGAAGATTTCTGATAATGAAGTGGAATTTCTTTTTGGCACAACTGATTACGACAAAGGCGCTGCCCTGATCCGTGAGAAATATAATATTCCTCTTGTATGTATCACTCTTGGCAAGGAAGGCAGCCGTGTTTATTACAAGGATCTTCGTGTAGAAGTGGCTCCTTTCCTTCAGGAGAACACCATTGAGACTACAGGTGCTGGAGATACATTCTGTGCAAGTATGCTGAATTACGTACTGGAGCATGGACTTACAGACCTTACAGAAGAGAATCTTACGGAAATGCTTACATTTGCCAATGCGGCAGCTTCTCTTATCACCACCAAGAAAGGTGCTTTAAGAGTAATGCCTGACCGTCAGGAAGTGCTTGATTTTATTGCGTCAGTTGGACGTTAGGCTTTCCCCAATTAATAAACTAATAATAGCCGTCAAAAGGGCGTGTGAAGAAAGAGTAATCATTCCTCACACGCCCATATTTTATGATACCAGGATTCCAAAGTCTGAATCCCCATAAAAGTATAAAGCACCAAGTCATCTACAGATATCATATAACATCAAATAAAATATTCTATGGTTTCTTCAGGCACAAGCTCTGTCTCAGAATTAAAAAGAAGAACTGCTTCCCTGTCTGCTTTGGGACCAAGGGCATAGGTAGAACACCCCTGACAGTTAAAATATTTGGAAGGCACCAGCCGATTGTATTCACAGGGATGATCTTCTACCATCAGGATATCATCCTCTTCATATGTATTTTCATCCTCGTAATAAGGATCAAACATATAGATCAGCCCGTCCTTTTCCCCTGTAAGGAGCACATAGTGCTCTACTTCATAAAACAGCCGCAGTACCACTACCCCTCCTCTGTGAAGGGCATCATTGATCATACTTTCCGATCCGATATAAACACTGCTGCCTGAAAGATACCTGGTACGGATAGACAGATTTCCGATCCGTCCGAACTGACAGATCCAGTTGCTTAAGAAAAGCATAGCCATTCTGGATGTGCCGCTTTTCCCAGGCTCTCCGCCCTCTCCATAACAGTCCAGACAATACAGCATAATATTTCTTGCGATCTCAGGTGGAATATCCTCCCTGTCAAAAAGACAGCTGATGGCATTCATCATTGTGGTTGGCCCGCAATCATATTCTGTCATCTGATAACGAAGCGGTATTTTCATAGCTCTGTCTCCCTTTCTGACACAAGCGCTGCCACCAATGCTGCACCTGTCTTCAGATCCCTTTCGTATGTATATTCCTCTGTGGAATGACACTGATACATGCCACAGGAGATCACGATCCCTGAAATCCCATGTAATGCGAAATTATTATTATCACTGCCGCCAAAGGTTTCTGTAAGTGTACATGGCAGAGACAACTTTTCACAGGCTCTTTCAAACCGCTTTACAACCTGTGCATCCCTGTCTGTCTCATAAGCATGAAGATTCACCTCATGCTCCATGGAAAAGCTTCCGCCCTTTTCCCTGACAGCTTCTGCAAAAGAAGCCTTTACCTTTTCCAGCAGATCAAGTGCTTTCTGATGGCTATAGCTGCGGATCTCACCTTTACAGGTGCATTTCTCAGGCACAATATTCACCAGCTTTCCGCCTGTTACCGTACCAATGTTAAAAGTGGTATCGTCTCCGATATGTCCCATAGGAAGACCTGCGATCACCTGACTCATGATCTGAATAGCATGGATTCCATTTTCAGGATTAAACCCTGCATGGGCTGCCTTTCCCTTTACTGTAACGGAAAAAGAAATAAGGGAAGGGGCACGCAGGGCTGCTGCTCCGGGCGCTCCGCTTAAATCCAGCACATAAGCCTCTTTTGATCTCAGCTTTGAAAAATCCAACTGATCCGTTCCCTTTATAAAAACTTCTTCCGCAATAGGAAAAACTATCTCAATATCCCTGTGAGGGATCTGGTTTTCCTTAAGAAACCGCACAGCTTCCAGGATCTCCACAAGTCCGCATACATCATCTGCCCCAAGAATCGTATCTCCGGAAGAAGTGATCCTGCCGTCCTCATGAAAAACAGGCCTTTTTCCAAGCCCCGGCTCAACAGTGTCCATGTGTGCACAAAGGAGAATCGCCCCACCGGGCAGACTCCCCTTTAAAAATCCATATAAGTTCCCGGTACTGCTTCCATAAGCAGCACCGGCCTGATCTTCCTGAACTTCAAAGCCAAGCTGTATCAGCTTTTCCTTCAGAACATCTGCGATTTTCCTTTCCCGGTAGCTGACTGCATCGATTTGAGTCAGTTCAATGAATTCATCCACTATCCGGGAGCTGCATTCCTTTGTATTCATGGATTATTTTACTACCCTTACTCTTGAAACGCCTTCAATACTTTCCAGTGCTTCCAGTGCTTCCTGGGATGCTGCACTTTCCAGATCGATCAGGGTATAAGCATACTCGCCCTTACTCTTGTTGGTCATATCTGCAATATTCAGTCCTTCACTTCCCAGAATCTTTGTTACCTGGCTGATCATGTTCGGGATGTTTTTGTGGGTAATGGCAATCCTGCCTACTGCCACACAGGTACCCATATCACAGTTAGGGAAGTTTACAGAGTTTTTGATATTTCCGTTTTCAAGGAAATCACGTACTTCCTTCACTGCCATCACTGCACAGTTCTCCTCAGACTCCTCTGTAGAAGCTCCAAGATGAGGAGTAACCAGGATCCCTTCATGGCCTGCTACTGTATGATTTGCAAAATCTGTTACATATTTCTTTACTTTTCCACTGTCAAGAGCTGCAATCAGTGCATCCTCATCCACCAGAAGATCCCTTGCAAAGTTCAGGAGTACAACTCCGTCTTTCATCTTGGCAAAGGCTTCCTGATTGATCATCTTTGTGGTTGCATCCAGAAGCGGAACATGGATGGTAATATAATCACACTGGCCGTAGATCTCATCCAGGGTCTTGCTGTGATGGATAGTTCTGGAAAGATTCCATGCTGCATCAATAGAAAGATATGGATCATATCCATAAACTTCCATACCAAGGCCTGCTGCTGCGTTGGCAACCATGCTGCCGATAGCTCCAAGACCGATGATACCAAGTTTTTTACCCATGATCTCACAGCCTGCAAACTGCTTTTTCTGCTTCTCAGCCAGCTTGTCAATATCTTCTTTATCTTTTTCTTTCTGAACCCACTCAATACCGCCTACAATATCACGGGATGCAAGAAGCATACCTGCCAGAACCAGTTCCTTTACACCATTTGCATTGGCACCTGGTGTATTGAAAACAACGATTCCTTTTTCTGCACATTCCTTTACCGGAATATTGTTTACTCCGGCTCCGGCTCTTGCGATCACGGAAACTGTGGACGGAAGCTGCATATCATGCATTTTGGCACTGCGGACAAGAACTGCATTGCAGTCCTCCATAGTATCGGAGTTACGGTAATTCTCATCAAAAATATCCAGGCCTTTTTTGGCAATTGGATTCAGGCAATGAAACTGATACATTATTTATTTTCCTCCTCAAACTTCTTCATGAATGCAACCAGAGCCTCTACACCGGCCTTTGGCATTGCATTGTAAATGCTGGCACGCATACCTCCTACAGTTCTGTGGCCTTTTAAGTTTACAAGACCTGCTGCAGTTGCCTCTTTTACAAATTTTGCATCCATCTCTTTGTCTCCGGTTACAAAAGGAACATTCATAAGGGAACGGTCCTCTGGCACAACTGTGCCTTTAAACAGAGAGCTGCTGTCAAGGAAGTCATAAAGGATCTTGGCTTTCTCCTCATTGCGTCTCTTCATTTCCTCAAGTCCACCCATGGATTTCAGCCATTTGAATACTTTTCCGCATACATAAATGCAATATGCGTTAGGAGTATTATATAAGGAACCTGCATCTGCATGTGTTTTGTATGTAAGCATGGTAGGTGTTCCAGGAAGTACATCCTCAGAGATCAGATCCTCACGAATGATCACGATCACCATACCTGCAGGTCCGATATTTTTCTGTACGCCACCGTAGATCAGGCCGTATTTGCTTACATCTACCGGCTCGGACAGGAAGCAGGAGGAAACATCTGCAACAAGAGTTTTGCCTTTTGTATTTGGAAGTTTCTTAAATTTTGTTCCATAGATCGTATTGTTTTCGCAGATATATACATAATCCGCATCCGGGCTGATCGGAAGGTCACTGCAGTCCGGGATATAGGAAAAAGTCTTATCCTCGGAAGATGCGATCTTATTGGCTTTTCCATATTTCTGTGCTTCCTGGTATGCTTTTTTTGCCCACTGTCCTGTAACAATATAATCTGCTACTTTGTTTTTCATAAGGTTCATTGGGATCATTGCAAACTGCTGAGAAGCACCGCCCTGAAGAAACAGCACCTTGTAGTTATCAGGAATATTCATCAGATCTCGTAAGTCTTTCTCTGCTGTGTCAATGATCTCCTGAAATGCAGCGCTCCTGTGGCTCATTTCCATTACGGACATACCGGTTCCATTGTAGTCTAACATCTCATCTGCAACTTCTTTCAGAACCTCTTCCGGAAGAACCGCCGGACCTGCGGAAAAATTAAATACTCTGCTCATTTTTTCATATCCTCCTCGTCAAATACATCATCCAGGCTTGCACCTGCAGGAACCATTGGATATACGCTTAAATCCTGGTCGATCCAGCAGTCAAGGACGACTGTCCCTTTACTGGAAATAGCCTCTTTAAGTGCTGGCTTCACTTCTTCTATTTTTGTTACTCTGATCGCCTTTGCGCCCATTGCTTCTGAAAGCTTTACGAAATCCACCGCATCATCCAGAATGGTCTGGGAGTACCTCTGTCCATAAAACAGTGTCTGCCACTGGCGCACCATTCCAAGAACATGGTTATTTAACACAATCTGTACCAGTGGCTTTTTGCACCGTACAGCTGTGGCAATCTCATTCATATTCATGCGGAAGCATCCATCCCCCGCAATATTCACAACCGTTTTGTCCGGGCATCCCATACGGGCACCAATCGCTGCCCCAAGGCCATAGCCCATAGTTCCAAGGCCTCCGGATGTAAGGAATGTCCTTGGCTCCTTAAATTTGAAATACTGGGCTGCCCACATCTGATGCTGTCCTACATCTGTAGAAATGATCGCATCCCCTCCGGTCAGCTCATAAAGCTTCTGGATCACATAAGGACCTGTCAGCTGGGTATGGTCATAATTCAGCGGATATTTTTCTTTCATTTCCATGATATGTGCCACCCACTGGGAATGATCCATTTTTTCCTGCTTTTCAAGGATCTGCTTCAGAACCTCTTTCAGATCCCCTGTCACGCAGGCATCCACCTGAACATTCTTGTTGATCTCAGCTGCATCAATATCTATCTGAAGAATCTTTGCATTTGGTGCAAAGGTCTGTGTGTTTCCTGTCACACGATCGCTGAATCTTGTTCCAAGGGCGATCAGAAGATCGCATTCACACATTGCATAATTGGATGTTTTGGTGCCGTGCATCCCAACCGGTCCTGTGTACAGTTCATCTTCTCCGGAAAAAGCGCCTTTTCCCATCAGACTGTCACACACCGGTGCCTGGATCCTGTGGGCAAGCTCTCTTACTTCCTGCCATGCATCAGAGATCACTGCACCGCCGCCAACAAATATAAATGGTTTCTGTGACTGGCTGATCATCTGTACTGCCTGATCCACATCTTCTTTGCGGATGGTATCTGTCACTGGTTCTGGTTTCGTAATCTTATGCTGGATATATTCGCAGGTTGCTGCTGTTACGTCCTTAGGAACGTCCACAAGGACAGGACCCGGACGGCCGCTGCCTGCGATTTCAAAAGCTTTGCGGATGGTATCTGCAAGCTTTGTTACATCTTTTACAATGTAACTGTGTTTTGTTACCGGCATAACAATCCCGGCAATATCCACCTCCTGGAAAGAATCCTTTCCAAGGAGGGCTGTCCCTACGTTGCAGGTAATAGCCACTACCGGCACAGAATCCATCTGTGCAGTTGCAATACCTGTTACAAGGTTGGTAGCTCCCGGCCCGGATGTGGCCAGGCATACACCTACCTTGCCGGTAGAACGGGCATATCCGTCTGCTGCATGGGACGCTCCCTGCTCATGGGAGGTAAGTACGTGTCTGATCTTATCGCTGTATTTGTACAAGGCATCGTATACATTCAGGATGGCTCCGCCCGGGTATCCGAACACAGTATCCACACCCTGTTCCAAAAGACACTCTATAATGATCTCAGCGCCTGTAAGCTGCATGTTTGTTCCTCCTGCTGCCTTATCGTATTTCTGTTTATTTTGCCTTCGGCACTTCCAGGATGGCTCCTCTGTTGCCGGATGTTACCATTGCTGCATATCTTGCAAGATATCCGGTTGTAACCTTCGGCTCTCTTGGCTGCCATTTTGCCTTTCTTGCTTCCAGTTCTTCCTCTGATACCTTCAGGTTCAGGGAAAGCTCCGGAATATTGATGGAGATCAGATCTCCTTCTTCTACAAGAGCGATCGGTCCGCCTACGGCTGCTTCCGGTGATACATGTCCAATGGAAGCCCCTCTTGATGCACCACTGAAACGTCCGTCTGTAATAAGGGCTACCGATGAACCAAGTCCCATACCTGCAATTGCAGAAGTAGGATTCAGCATCTCACGCATGCCTGGGCCGCCTTTCGGTCCTTCATAACGGATCACAACCACATCGCCTGCATTGATCTTGCCGCCCTTGATGGCTGCGATGGCATCCTCTTCACAGTCAAATACTCTTGCCGGTCCTTCATGTACCATCATCTCCGGTGCAACTGCAGAACGCTTTACAACACTGCCGTCCGGTGCAAGGTTGCCCTTTAATACAGCAAGTCCGCCTGTCTGGCTGTATGGGTTATCAATAGGACGGATCACCTGTGGATTCAGGTTCACACAATCCTTAATATTCTCCCCTACTGTCTTTCCTGTAACAGTCATGCACTCTGTATGAAGAAGGCCTTTCTTATTCAACTCGTTCATAACTGCATACACACCGCCGGCCTCATTCAGGTCTTCCATGTAGGTTGGGCCTGCAGGAGCCAGATGACACAGGTTCGGTGTTTTTTCACTGATCTCATTTGCAAAGCTGATATCAAAATCCCAGCCGATCTCATGTGCAATAGCAGGAAGATGAAGCATACTGTTTGTGGAACATCCAAGTGCCATATCCACAGTCAGTGCATTCAGCAGTGCTTCTTTTGTCATAATATCTCTTGGACGGATATTTCTTCTGTACATTTCCATAACCTGCATACCTGCATGCTTTGCAAGACGGATACGCTCTGAATATACGGCAGGGATCGTACCATTGCCCTTCAGTCCCATACCAAGAACCTCTGTCAGGCAGTTCATACTGTTGGCAGTATACATGCCGGAACAGGAACCGCAGGTAGGACATGTCTTGTTCTCATACTCTGTAAGACCTTCCTCATCCAGCTTGCCTGCTGCATAAGCACCTACAGCCTCAAACATACTGGAAAGACTTGTTTTGTGGCCATTGATATGACCTGCCATCATAGGGCCACCGCTGACAAATACAGTAGGAACATTGATCCTGGCTGCTGCCATCAAAAGTCCCGGTACATTCTTATCACAGTTCGGTACCATTACAAGTGCATCAAACTGATGAGCCATAGCCATGGCCTCTGTGGAATCTGCGATCAGATCCCTGGTCACAAGGGAATATTTCATGCCGATATGTCCCATGGCAATACCATCACAGACTGCAATTGCCGGGAAAACAACCGGTGTACCGCCGGCCATTGCTACTCCCTGCTTTACAGCTGCTACGATCTTATCAAGATTCATATGACCTGGAACAATCTCATTGTAAGAGCTTACAATACCTACCAATGGTCTTTCCATTTCTTCTTTTGTCATTCCAAGTGCATTAAACAGTGAACGGTGAGGTGCCTGCTGGGACCCCTTTTTTACTGCATCGCTTCTCATATCAGTTCTCTCCTTTATCTTAACGGATCACCGGATCTCTTTTGCGATCAGGTCGCCCATTTCTTTTGTTCCAACAAGTGTACAGCCCTGTGACATAATGTCTCCTGTACGGTATCCGTCTGTCAGTACCTTCTGTACAGCTGCCTCCACTGCATCTGCCTCTTTGTCCAGATCCAGAGAATAACGAAGCATCATAGCTGCTGACAGGATGGTAGCAATCGGATTGGCTTTATTCTGGCCTGCAATATCCGGTGCTGAACCATGGCTTGGCTCATAAAGGCCAAACTTTGTCTCATTTAAGCTGGCAGAAGAAAGCATTCCGATAGAACCAGTCACCATACTTGCCTCATCTGAAAGAATATCCCCAAACATGTTCTCTGTAAGGATCACATCAAACTGCTTTGGATCACGTACCAGCTGCATTGCACAGTTATCTACCAGCATATGCTCCAGTGTTACCTCAGGATAATCCTTGGCAACCTCCTCTACAACACTTCTCCACAGTCTGGAGGAATCCAGTACATTGGCCTTATCCACACTTGTTACTTTCTTACGGCGCTTCATGGCAATGTCAAATGCCTTGATGGCAATCCTGCGGATCTCATTTTCATTATAGGAAAGGGTATCTACTGCTGTCTTTACCCCATTCTCTTCTGTGGTCTTTCTTGCTCCGAAATAAAGACCTCCTGTCAGTTCCCTGACAATGATCATATCAAATCCGTCTCCGATGATCTGCTCTTTAAGCGGGCAGGCATCTTTCAATTCATTGTAAAGATATGCAGGTCTTAAATTGGCAAACAGATTCAATGCCTTACGGATAGCCAGAAGTCCGGCCTCCGGCCGTTTGGATGGTTCCAGTTTGTACCAGGGTGATGTTTTTGCATCTCCGCCAATAGAACCCATAAGTACTGCGTCTGATGCTTTTGCTGTTGCAATGGCTTCTTCTGTAAGCGGCACACCATGTGCATCAATGGATGCTCCTCCAAGAAGCACTTTGGAATACGAAAAAGTATGTCCGTAAACTTCGCATACTTTGTCCAGAACTTTTCTTGCCTCAGAGACGATTTCCGGTCCTATCCCATCTCCCGGAATCAGCGAAATGTTATAATTCATAATAATTTCCTCTCTTACTCTCCTGCCTCAGACAGGTAATTGTCATTATAATAACGCACTTTTCAACAGATTTCAACCTATTAAAGCATAAAAGACAGCAGACTGTTAAAGTGTAAAAGTCAACAGACTCAAAAATCTAAAACACAACAGAGTGTTGCAGAACAAAAGGCGACAGACTCACCAGGAGCTGCCGCCTTCTAATTTCATACTTATTCTGCCTGCTCGGCCTTTTCAACCTCAGCAATAGCCTGCTTTCTCATTGGAATACGACAGTTCTTGTTATTACCGAATTCTACGATCACATCCTCGTCTGTCATATCAATGATCACGCCATAAAAGCCGCCAGTTGTTACCACACTGTCTCCTACTGCCATGTCGTTCAGCATAGCCTGGATTCTCTTCTGCTCCTTTTTCTGTGGTCTTACCATCAGAAAATACATAATTCCGAAAAGGACTACCAGCCATACGATAGTAAAACCAAGTCCCATTCCACTGCTCTGGTCCATTTAAAAATACCTCCTGTGCGTTTGTTATAACGGGTCCCAAACCCCGGCACCCTGCTTCTTCTTTATTCATACCGAAGCCTAAAGTATATCATACACAAAATACATAATTTCATCAAGTTATTTTTTTAATATAACTAAATCATCCTTTAAAAATAACTAAATCATCCTCTTTTACTGTTGATCCTGCCCTCTTCAAAGCCTTCCAGACGCATCTTTTTATATTCAGCAAAATTTCCTGCATCCAGTGCATCCCTGATCTCTTCCATAAGATGATTATAGAAGTAAAGATTATGCAGTACACAAAGCCTCATGCCAAGCATCTCTTTTGCTTTCAGAAGATGACGGATATACGCCCTGCTGTAATGGCGGCAGGCCGGACACTGGCATCCTTCTTCAATAGGTCTTGGATCCAGCTCATATTTTGCATTAAACATATTCATCTTGCCGTGATTGGTATATACATGACCATGGCGTCCGTTCCTGCTGGGGTATACACAGTCAAAGAAATCAATGCCTCTTTCCACGCCTTCCAGGATATTGGCGGGTGTGCCTACTCCCATAAGATAAGTTGGCTTGTCCTGTGGAAGATGAGGAACCACTTCATCCAGAATATGATACATCTGCTCATGGGTTTCGCCCACTGCCAGTCCACCTACTGCATAACCATCCAGATCCATCTGTGAAATAGCATCTGCCTGGTTCTTACGGATATCTTCGTAAATAGCACCCTGATTGATACCAAATAACAGCTGTTCTTTATTTATAGTATCCTCAAGACTGTTCAGCCGCTGCATTTCTGCTTTGCATCTTGCAAGCCATCTGGTGGTCCGGTCTACAGACCTCTGTACATAGTTTCTCTCTGCCACGCTGCTTGGACATTCGTCAAAAGCCATGGCAATGGTTGATCCCAGGTTGGACTGTATCTGCATACTTTCCTCTGGTCCCATAAAGATCTTGTGACCGTCAATATGTGACTGGAAGTATACCCCTTCCTCTTTGATCTTACGAAGTCCTGCCAGGGAAAACACCTGAAATCCGCCGGAATCTGTAAGAATAGGGCGATCCCAGACCATAAATTTGTGAAGACCTCCAAATTCTTTGATCAGCTTGTCTCCTGTACGTACATGAAGATGGTAGGTATTAGACAACTGTACCTGTGTGCCGATCTCCTTCAGATCCATGGTAGACACAGCCCCTTTGATGGCACCTACTGTACCTACGTTCATAAAGACCGGTGTCTGGATAGTACCGTGGACAGTTTTGAATTCTGCCCTTTTGGCCCGGCCTTCTGTTTTTAAAATTTTGTATTCAGCCATATGCTGCTCCCTTTTTCATAGTATGATGTTTGGGGCAAAAAGCCCCTGTCTATCTGGAAATTATATCCTGAATGCATAAAAAAAACAAGGATTACTTATTTTCATCTATCCTGTTCTGTAATTCCTTGCGCCAGGCCTTTCAAAAAGGTATAATAGCCAGCAGAAAATCCATCAGAAAGAGGTCAGATATATATGCAGATTACAGCACCTGATTTTTATAAGAAGTTTTCCTGTATCGCAGGAGCCTGTCCGGCTACCTGCTGTGCAGGATGGCAGATCGTGATCGATGAGAAAAGCCTGAAACGGTACGCCCGCCACAAGGGTCCTTTCGCAAACCGCCTGAAAAATGATATTAACTGGAAAGAACAGGTCTTCCGGCAATACCATCACAGATGCGCTTTTTTAAATGAAGAAAACCTGTGCGACATTTACACAGAAGCCGGGCCTGACATGCTGTGTGATACCTGCCGCAAGTATCCCAGACACATTGAAGAATTTGAGGGGCTTCGTGAATTATCCCTTTCCCTCTCCTGCCCTGAAGCCGCCAAGCTGCTCCTTTCCAGGCAGGAGCCCATCACCTTTGTCACAAAGGAAAAAACTTCTTCTGAGGAAACCTTTGATTCTTTTGATTATCTGCTCTTCACAGAACTGATGGACACCCGTGAGCAGATGTTTTCCATTTTACAGGACAGAAATATCCCCTTAAACGCTCGTCTTCTGAAGCTTCTGGCTATGGGACATGATTTTCAGCTGTGTCTTGACAAAAATAAGCTGTACTGCTGGGAAGGCATCCGTAAAAAACATGTGCAAACAGGAACCGGTGAGGATTTTCTGGAAAAAGCTTCCAACTGGTCTAAAGGCAGCAAAAGCATCCCTGAACTGATCCGTGATTTCTGGAGCGTTCTGGTTCCTGAGATGGAAGTGCTGTCACCTTCCTGGCACAGCTTTTTAAAAGAAAACCTGTCCTTCCACACACAGTACGATGACCAGGAAATCCTGCAATTATATAAGAGCTTCCAGGATGCCATGCCAAAATGGCAGGTACAGGCAGAACAACTGGTGCTTTACTGGCTGTATACTTATTTTTGTGGTGCAGTATACGATGACCAGATTTTTGCAAAAGTAAAGCTTGCCATTGTGTGTACCCTGCTGATACAGGATTTAAGCGTTGGTATGTACCAGCAATCAGGGCAGCCTCTTTCTCTTAAGGAGCAGATCCGGATCTGTTATCTTTTTTCCAGAGAACTGGAGCATTCAGACCCAAACCTTAACAAAATGGAGGAGCTTTTGGATCGGAATCCTGCTTTTTCCTTTGAAAAGCTTTTAAAAGTCCTTTGCTGATTCATGATTCCCATTGCCATATTTCCGTATTTCCCTGCTGTTGTTTTTGTGAAAGTTGTTGGTTGCGTATTTTTTACCCATATCGTATAATAATATGAAACGCATTTTTACAAAGTAGCAGTATTATCACACAAAATCCGCTGATGAAGGATATCCATTCATCAGCCTTTGATATTTTTACGAAAAAACGAGGAGGCTTATATTAATTTTATGAGTAAATACACCTTGGGAATTGACATTGGATCCACCACTGTCAAAATCGCAATCCTTGATGAAAACGAAACTCTGTTATTTGCAGATTACGAACGTCATTTTGCCAACATTCAGGAAACTCTTGCAGACCTGTTACAGAAAGCATATGACAAGCTTGGGGAACTGACTCTCCATCCTGTGATCACAGGCTCCGGCGGTCTGACCCTTGCCAACCACCTGGAGATCCCGTTTGTCCAGGAGGTGATCGCAGTTTCCACTGCCCTTCAGAAGATCGCACCTCAGACAGATGTTGCCATTGAGCTTGGTGGTGAGGACGCCAAGATCATTTATTTTGAAGGTGGCAATATTGAACAGCGTATGAACGGGATCTGTGCAGGAGGTACAGGATCCTTTATTGACCAGATGGCTTCCCTTCTGCAGACAGACGCTACAGGCCTGAATGAATACGCCAAGAATTACAAAGCCCTTTATCCGATTGCTGCCAGATGCGGTGTTTTTGCCAAAACAGACATCCAGCCTCTGATCAACGAAGGTGCTACCAAAGAAGACCTTTCTGCTTCCATCTTTCAGGCAGTAGTCAATCAGACAATTTCCGGCCTTGCCTGTGGAAAGCCTATCCGTGGACATGTTGCTTTCCTTGGAGGTCCTCTCCACTTCCTTTCCGAATTGCGTGAGGCCTTCATCCGTACTCTGAAGCTGGATGATGAGCATGCTATTATGCCGGAGAACTCTCACCTTTTCGCAGCCATGGGATCTGCCATGAATGCAAAGGAAGAGACTTCCGTATCCCTTACCCAGTTAAAGGACCGGCTCCACGGATCCATACATATGGACTTTGAGGTTGAACGTATGGAGCCCCTTTTCGCCACTCAGGAGGATTATGATGCATTCAATAAGCGTCAGAGCGCTTATCAGGTCAAAAAAGGCGACCTGACTTCTTACAAAGGCAATTGCTATCTGGGTATTGATGCAGGTTCTACCACCACCAAGACTGCTCTTGTAGGGGAAGACGGTACCCTTCTTTATTCTTTTTACAGCAACAATAACGGCAGCCCGCTGAAAACAGCCATCCGTTCCATCCAGGAGATTTATTCCCTTTTACCTGAGGATGCACACATTGCTTATTCCTGCTCCACCGGTTACGGGGAAGCGCTTATTAAGGCAGCCCTGATCCTTGATGAAGGCGAGGTAGAAACCGTTTCCCATTATTATGCAGCTGCATTCTTTGACCCGGAGGTTGACTGTATCCTGGACATCGGCGGCCAGGACATGAAGTGTATCAAGATCCGCAACCAGACTGTGGACAGCGTACAGTTGAATGAAGCATGTTCCTCAGGCTGCGGCTCCTTTATTGAAACCTTTGCCAAATCCCTGAACTATTCTGTACAGGATTTCGCAAAAGCCGCTCTTTTTGCAGAGCACCCCATTGACCTGGGTACAAGATGTACGGTTTTCATGAACTCTAAAGTAAAGCAGGCCCAGAAGGAAGGCGCATCTGTTGCAGATATTTCCGCAGGTCTTGCCTACTCTGTTATCAAAAACGCCCTTTATAAGGTTATCAAAGTTTCCGATGCAACAGAGCTTGGACGCCATATCGTAGTACAGGGTGGAACCTTCTATAACGATGCCGTACTCCGCAGCTTCGAGCCAGGGAGCGTTATCAGGAAGGCAAAGAAACCACCATGCTTTCCATTCAGAAGATCAATGAATTGAAATATACCACAGCTATGGCCAACTGCCATGGATGTACCAATAACTGCCGTCTTACCATCAACAAATTCAGCGGCGGACGTCAGTTCGTAAGCGGTAACCGCTGCGAGCGTGGGATCGGCAAAGAAAAGAACAAAGACCACATTCCAAACCTTTATGAATATAAATACAAACGGATCTTTTCCTATGAGCCATTATCTGCAGACAAGGCAGAGCGTGGCCAGGTAGGTATTCCCCGTGTGCTGAATATGTTCGAGAATTATCCTTTCTGGTTTACCTTCTTTACACAGTTGAAGTACCAGGTAGTGCTTTCTCCTACTTCCACACGTAAGATCTATGAACTGGGTATCGAATCTATCCCCAGTGAATCCGAGTGTTACCCTGCCAAGCTGGCTCATGGCCATGTAAGCTGGTTACTGAAAAATGGTGTGAAATTTATTTTCTATCCATGTATCCCATATGAGAGAAACGAATTCCCGGATGCAGTCAACCATTACAACTGCCCTATCGTTACCTCTTATGCAGAAAATATCAAAAACAATGTGGATGAACTTCATGATCCGTCCATTAAGTTCATGAATCCGTTCCTTTCCCTGACCTCTGAAGAGATCGTTACCAAACGTCTGACAGAAATCTTCAAGGATATTCCTGCAAATGAAATAAAAGCCGCAGCCCATGCAGCCTGGGCGGAAATGGCTGCTGTCCGTGAAGATGTACGCCGCAAAGGGGAAGAAACACTGAAATATATGGAAGAAACAGGCCACAGAGGCATCGTTCTTGCAGGCCGTCCATACCATATCGACCCGGAGATCCACCATGGCATCCCGGATCTGATCAACAGCTATGGTGTAGCTGTACTGACGGAAGACTCTGTATCCCACCTGGTTCCTGTAGAACGTCCTATCCGTGTGAACGACCAGTGGATGTATCACTCACGCCTGTATGCAGCTGCCAACTTTGTTAAGACAAGAGATGACCTGGATCTGATCCAGCTGAATTCCTTTGGGTGCGGACTGGATGCAGTTACCACTGATGAAGTATATGAGATTCTTGATAAGAATGACAAGATCTACACCTGTCTGAAGATCGATGAGGTCAATAATCTGGGAGCAGCAAGGATCCGTGTCCGCTCTCTTCTGGCAGCACTTCGTGCAAAGGATGCACAGAAAAAACCTCGCCAGATTCAGCCTTCCTCTATCGAAAAGGTAGTATTTACAAAAGAAATGCGCAAGGATTACACCATTCTTTGCCCGCAGATGTCACCGGTACATTTTTCACTTCTTCAGGCTGCCTTTAATGCTAACGGCTATCATCTGGAGATCCTTCCGAATGACAATAAGCATGCTGTAGATGTAGGCCTGAAATATGTAAATAATGATGCCTGCTACCCTTCCCTGATCGTAGTAGGCCAGATCATGGATGCCCTTCTTTCCGGTAAATATGACCTGAATAAAACAGCCGTAGTCATGACTCAGACCGGTGGTGGCTGCCGTGCTTCCAATTACATTGCCTTCATCCGCAGGGCACTGAAAAAAGCCGGCATGGAACAGATCCCGGTTATCTCCCTGAACTTAAGCGGCCTGGAAAGCAATCCTGGTTTCAAGCTTACATATCCACTTGTAAAAGCCGTTGTTTATGCTGCTGTATTCGGTGATATCCTGATGAAATGTATTTACAGGATGCGCCCATACGAGCTTGAAAAGGGTATCGTAAACAGAAAGCACAAAATCTGGGAGCAGAGAGTGATTGCCTTTGTATCCGGAAGCTCCTTAAGTCACAGCCAGTTCAAGAAAATGTGCAGGGAAATGGTCCATGATTTTGACACCATCCCTATCAGTGATGAAAAGAAACCAAGAGTAGGTATTGTGGGAGAGATCCTGGTCAAATTCCTTCCTGCAGCCAATAACCATCTGGCTGACCTGCTGGAATCCGAAGGTGCAGAGCCGGTTGTTCCGGATCTGATCGACTTCATGAGCTATTGCTTCTTTAACCAGAATTTCAAGGCTGACAATCTTGGCTTTAAGAAATCCAAAGCTTTCTGGGGCAATGTGGGAGTAAAGGCCATTGACTGGATGCGTAAGGCAGCTAATGAAGCCCTTGCCCAGAGCCGGCACTTCCATCCTACCGCAGATATCCGTGATCTTGCCCAGATGGCAGAGCCTATCGTTTCTGCCGGTAACCAGACCGGTGAAGGCTGGTTCCTTACAGGAGAGATGATGGAGTTGATCCACGGTGATGTTCCAAATATTGTCTGCATCCAGCCTTTTGGCTGTCTGCCTAACCATATCGTAGGAAAGGGTGTTATCAAAGAGATCCGTAGGGAACATCCGGAAGCAAATATTGTTGCCATTGACTATGATCCTGGAGCCAGCGAAGTAAACCAGCTGAACCGTATCAAGCTGATGCTTTCCACAGCCCAGAAAAACTTGAAAAAACGACAGGATAAAGAAGCCTGAAGCAAAAAACCAGGAATCGCCCTGCAGGTGATTCCTGGTTTTTTTCTGCTATTCTTTATTGCCTGTCTTTCTTTATCTTGTTTCTTTTATACCAGTCTGAATTTCACAGCCATCTTTTTCAGATAACGTCCTCCCGGCATCATGGCAAACTCTGCATCAGAAGGATGACTTACTTTCAGATAGAATACAAAATACACTGCCATACCTGCAAGCACGCCCAGCCCAAGACTGATCACATTAGAATGAACTACTGCATATACCAGATAGTAAACCCCACCGGCTGCAACTGCCATCGGTACGCTTGCCAGCAGCGGATACAGATAGGCTTTTCTCCATGGATTCTTATAACCCATGTACTGCTTCATCGCCCGTTCATTTAAAATACACATTACAATGGCATACACGATCATTGCGATCACAATGGTATATACCCCAAGATTTGTAACAAACATCAGCACAGCCATCACGATCACATCCGCAACAAGTGCAATAGCCGCATGGAACATAGGAATATTCGGCTTTCCGATTCCCTGAAGCACACCATTGGAAATATTGGAATTGCCATTCAGGATAATGGTGATCACGCCAAGGATCATCAGCTCCCCTGCCACACCATTGGTCCTTGGGAACAAAAGTCTTGTGATAGGTCCTGCAAGCACTGCCAGCCCAACAGAGCAGGGAATGGAAATAAACATACTCAGCCAGGTAGCTTTATCAATCTTCTCTCTTGCTCCATTCATATCACGCATTGCATAATGAGCGGATACTTCAGGGATCATGGAAGTCGGTGCTGTACTTGCCAGAGTAAGAGGAATATTGATCAAAGTCATATAAAAGCTGTACTCTGCATACATAGTCTGAATAGTATGATCATCCAATCCCTTCAGGCCATCAATACCAGAATACATATAACTGTTAATGGTTCCGTTTACATTGTAAATAAACGCACTGAGCACAATAGGCATTACCACAAGGATAATATTCCGCATCACATCCCCTGTGCTGCTGCTTTCGGAAGCATGATCATTCTGAATCCTTTTATTAATCGTTCTCCGGTTAAGCTGATAAACAAGAAGCATAAAGATCAGTGCTGAAAACACACCTGCACCTGTACCCATCGTAGCACCTGCAGCTCCCCAGGACTGAACAACCGCATCACTTTGTCCGTTGAAATGGCTGATCATAACTCTTGACATCGCAAGCGCCATCACAGCCACAAAAATCTGTTCAATGATCTGTGAAAGGGAAGTAGGCATCATATTTCGGTAGGCCTGAAAATATCCTCTGAATACGCCAAGAATACCGGACAGAAAAATAGTAGGTGCCAGCATGCGAAGAGGAAGTCTTGCACCGGACATGGAATCAGGTACCAGTATAGGAGCCCCAAAGTAACATAATAGTGCAACAGCTCCGCCTGCCAGAGATACATAGAGCAAAGCACATTTAAAAACCTTCTGTGCGTCCCTGTATCGTTTAAATGCAATCTTTTCAGCCATGATCTTTGATACAGCTTGCGGAATACTAAAAGATGCAATCATCAGCAGAATAAAATAAATATTCTGTGCATAGGAAAACATTGCATAGCTGTTGCTTCCCAGAGTACTGGACAAAGGGCTTTTATACAGCATTCCAATAATCTTGGAGATCAGCGCTGCCACCATAAGAAAAGATGCATTTTTTACAAGTGTATTATCGTTCTTTTTACTCATAGTATCTATATTCCTTTAAATTTATTCCCCGGCAGAAACGTTCTCGATCTGCCAGTCAATGGGGGGAAGTCCGTTTTTCTCAAGAAATTCATTAGTCTTGCTGAAATGGCCGCACCCGAAAAAGCCTCTGGATGCAGACAGAGGACTGGGATGGGGAGCAGTCAAAACCAGCTGCTTTGGATTGTCAAGCATAGACTGCTTGGTCTGTGCAGGTCTGCCCCATAACAGGTACACAATGGGTCTGTCCTGCTCATTCAGTGTACGGATCACCGCATCCGTAAATTGCTCCCATCCGATCCCTCTGTGGGAATTAGCCTGATGAGCGCGTACTGTAAGTACTGTGTTCAAAAGCAACACCCCTTGTCTGGCCCACTTTTCCAAACATCCATTATCCGGAATATAGCATCCGCAATCGTTGTGCAGTTCTTTATAAATGTTGACCAGAGACGGAGGGATATCTACGTCCTTACGCACAGAAAAACAAAGGCCATTGGCCTGACCATCATTATGATATGGATCCTGTCCCAGGATCACCACCTTTACCTGATCCAGTGGTGTAAAGTCAAAAGCATTAAACATATCCTGCGGCGGTGGAAATATTTTTCTTGTCTGATATTCATTCATTACAGTCTTATACAGTTTAGCATAATACGGCTGATGAAATTCATCTTTCAGTGCTTCCAGCCATGCGCCTGAAATTGCCCCCATTTTCCTACCTCTCTCATAGTTTTTCACAAAAATCTTTTTCTATAAGTTTGTTCATGTTTATTTAATTCGTTTATTTAACTGTTTATTTAATTCGTCTTTTTTCCTTCTGTCTGTTTACCGTCTCACAGAAATCCCACGATCTGCCAGATAATCCTTTACCTGACGAATCTCCAGTTCTTTATAATGGAACAGCGAAGCAGCAAGTGCTGCGTCTGCACCGCCTTCAGTTAAAGCATCATAAAAATGCTCCAGTGTACCTGCACCACCTGATGCAATCACAGGGATAGATACGGCCTGTGATATAGCTTTTGTAAGCTCTATATCGTATCCTGCCTTTGTACCATCACAATCCATGCTGGTAAGAAGAATCTCCCCTGCTCCCAGTTCCTGAGCTTTTTTTGCCCACCATACAGCATCGATCCCTGTATCCAGCCTGCCGCCATGCTTATAAATATTCCATCCTCCATCCGGACGGCGCTTTGCATCTATGGCAAGCACTACACACTGGCTGCCAAACTTCTGTGCTGCTTCCCGGATCAGTTCCGGACGGTCAATAGCAGCTGAATTAACTGAAATCTTATCTGCTCCCTCACGAAGAAGCTTACGGAAATCCTCAACTGTACGAATACCGCCTCCTACAGTAAAAGGAATAAATACGCTTGCTGCTACCTGACGTACCATGTCTACCACTGTATCACGGTCCTCACAGGAGGCTGTAATATCAAGAAATACCAATTCATCTGCGCCTGCCGCATCATAGGCTTTTGCAATCTCCACCGGATCTCCTGCATCCCGAAGATCTACAAAATTTACTCCTTTTACAACACGGCCTTTATTTACATCCAGACAGGGAATAATTCTTTTTGTAAACATACGTCAGTCCTCCCTTCCAATCTGTGCAAAATTCTTAAGGATCTCCAGTCCAAAGCGGCTGCTTTTCTCCGGATGGAACTGGCATGCAAATACATTATCCTTCTCTACAGAAGCATGGATACAGGTACTGTAATCCGTTACAGCCTTTACAATCTCCGGCTCATCAGCCTGCAGATAATAGGAATGAACAAAGTATACGTATGTATCCTCCGGGATTCCTTTAAAAAGCCGTCCTTCATGCTGAAGATGAAGGGAATTCCATCCCATGTGCGGGATCTTCAGTCCCGGACATGGTGGGATACGTAGAATCTTCCCTTTCAGGATCCCAAGACCTGGCACCCCCGGTGTCTCCTCACTGCTTTCAAATAGAAGCTGCAGTCCAAGACAGATTCCAAGGAAAGGGGTCTTCTCCTGTACAATCTGTCGGATCACAGGAACCAGTTCATAACGGTTAAGATTCTCCATTGCATCTCCAAAGCTGCCCACTCCGGGCAGTATCACTTTATCAGCATTCAATAATGTATCCGGATCTCTGGATACCACCGTTTCCTGTCCCAGATAATGCAGTGCTTTTTCAACGCTGCGTATGTTGCCAGCGTCATAATCAATAATACCAATCATAATATTTTCTCCTCGATTTCAGTCAATTCTGTTACAAGCCACCGTCGGTTATTATCAAAAAATTAACTGTTCCGTATCTTCACAGCTATAAGAACTATTTATTCGTTAAATATCATAACACATAAAAAACACTTTGTCGATATTATCCACGCAATGCAAATACTTAGATATTGTACCAGCTGTGCAATTAATTTCGGTGAATTCTTGGCGAAAGGTATCTGCAACAAATAAAAAACTATATATATGTAGTAATTTCAAATGATTCCATATCTTACTGTAAGATTATCGGTTAATAACAGTTCTGATAATGTCTACAAACTTTGCATGGGAAGACTGCCGATCTGCAATAGCTTCTTCCAGGGCCTTTTTGCTATACACGTCCTTCACCTGTTCCACTGTCCAAATGTCCCCAAACTCTTCCATTGTTTCAATAATCAGCCGATAAACTTCATCCCTCCTTTGTTGAACATCCTCAGTATATATCACCCTTTTTCACATTTGGATTTTTGATTGCAACATCACCTGTGGATTCATATTTCAGTATCTATACACATTCCGTAGTATTCGTCCATATGTCTCCGGCTCAATAAAAAAGGGCATCGCCCAATCATCAAATCAAATGATCGAACGATACCCTGTATCACTACAGTCAAACGGTTATATTTACATCATAACTAATGAAAAGCTCTCATAAAGCGGACTCTCAACATATCCGCCAAAGAAATATCCCACATAATCAGAGCTTGGTTTCCGATAATACTTTGGTTTCACGGTAGTATGATAATCTACATACAATGACATGGCATTTTTCAGAGAAACTTTTGCCCCATTCTTAATCTTTTTAGATGTATATTTATCACCGTTTCTATAAGTAACAGTGATAGAATCAATCTTATAATTCTTCGTTGTCTGAATCTGAACTTTCACTTTGCCTTTTTTGGGAACCTTGTTATAAAGTAACATCCAATATCCGCTTGTAAGAGAAGTCAGATCTTTGGAACCCAGTTTAAATGTCTTAAAAACTGGCTCATGAGCTTTGAAGATCACTTTGCAGGACAAACGATAACTCTTTCCATTCTGCTTAACTGTAAAAGAAAGCTTTGTGCTTTCGCCGTCTTTAACATCATACTTGAAATTCCGAATAGATTTCTGAGTCTGCACTACATCAATCGCATTCAATCCCTTTGCTCTGGTCGCTGTATAGTTCTTATTGGATGACTTTACATTAGTAATGGTTGCATTTTTAGCAAGATTCTTAATAAAAATATAACCGTATCCGCCAATAGGCTGCTGCGTATTGTTCATACATGCCCTGTAATACTGAAGTACCTGTGTTTTCGGGCAAACTGGCGCTTTTACTGCTGCTTCTGCAGATACCGGAACTGCCAGAATAACAAGAAGACAGGCCAGTAGGCTGCATAAAAACTTTTTCATCTTTTTCATTTTACTTTTCCTCCTGATTTTTCTTTTTACATTTGTGCTTTGATGCTGCTGCTTTCCTCCTTCACCCCTTTTCTGCCGTCCATAAATAATGGATTCTTTATCTCTATTATATCTCGCATCATTAATATGTCAATTCAAGCTTTCCAATGCATTCATTTTACTTATTTTAGTCGTTACTGTTCAAAGGTATGTATAAGTCATTGTAAAAAGTGACGAAATTATTTTTTCTATTTTGTGGATAATTATCTTCAGCAGAAAAAACTGTGTTTAT
>ONBN01000040.1 GCA_900316115.1 uncultured Eubacteriales bacterium | reverse complement strand
CACTCTCACTAAACTCAGCTTTGCTTCGTTCAGTGATCGTAGTGTAAAAAGAATTTTCGAGAATCGTATGTGTTTCACTGTTTAGTTATCAATGTTCATGTTCTCTGTCTTACGACAGCTTATCTAATTTATCATATCTGTTTTCGTTTGTCAAGAACTTTTTTAAGTTTTTTCAAAACTGTTTAAGATGATGATATCTGTCATTCTGTTTCAACGACTTGATTACTTTATCACAAGTTCAGTCATCTGTCAACAGCAAGTTTTTATTTTCTGAAAACTTATTTATTTTTCAGTGTTTCAGGAACATTTCCTTACGACAGCTTATTTAATTTACCACACCTTCCAGCATTCGTCAAGCACTTTTTTCAAAAATTTTCAGTCGATTTTTTCATCCTTTCAAGCTTCTGAGCCAGTAAAATAATCATTGGCAAATATACAATCATTTCCGTTGCATTGCAGAAAAGATCTTGGTTATATATCATGCGAGGCTTTCGTAGATTTCGACTGCGCTAGCTTCTCTGTTATTTGCCAGATGATATTTTGCTGTACCGCAGCGTATCCAAACAGCAACCAATTGTTGACAGCGTATCCAATATCTTTTAATATAGAATTATCAGTTATGAACAATAACGCTTATATATGTCCATAATGGGTTGGACGTTTCTACCAACTACCGCAATAGTTGTCTATAAGCATCTATTTCTGTAAGGAGGTAAACGCATATGCTCAATAACACATTCGCATTAAAAGGAACTTTCTGTTACAGCAAAGACCCGCAGAACCTGATCGTTCGTGAAAACGCATATCTTATATGCAAAAATGGTATTTCAGAAGGCATTTATGATGAACTGCCGGCCTGTTTTCAGGGCATTCCGGTAATTGATCATGAGAACAAACTGATCATTCCAGGCCTTACAGATCTTCATCTTCACGCACCCCAGTATACGTTCCGGGGTACAGGCATGGATCTGGAGCTTCTTGATTGGCTGGATACTTCAGCATTTCCTGAAGAAGCCAGATATGCGGATCTTGACTATGCACAAAAGGCCTATCAGATTTTTACTGAAGACCTAAAACGAAGCCCAACCACCAGAGCCTGCATTTTTGCCACTCTCCATCCCGAAGCGACCTTACTTCTTATGGAGCAGCTGGAGAATACCGGACTTAAGACAATGGTGGGAAAAGTGAATATGGATCGAAATGCCCCATCATATCTTAAAGAGCAGGACGCTGTGGCTTCTGCTACTGCTACACGGCAGTGGATCAGCGATGCGGCAGACAGGCATTTTGAAAATACTTTTCCTATATTAACGCCTCGTTTTGTTCCTTCCTGTAGCGATGAACTGCTGGGCTTTTTGTCTGAGATACAACAGGAATTTCATTTGCCTGTACAGTCTCACCTTTCTGAAAACCCAGGGGAGATACGCTGGGTTAAGGAATTATGTCCGGACAGTCTTTTTTACGGGGATGCGTATGATCGCTTCAACCTTTTCGGAAAAGATCAGTGCCCCACTATTATGGCACATTGCGTATATTCTACTGAAGAAGAAATCGCCCTTATAAAAAAACAGGGAGTTTATATTGCCCACTGTCCTCAGTCCAATACCAATCTTTCTTCCGGTATTGCTCCTGCAGCACGTTACCTGCGGGAAGGACTCCATATAGGTCTTGGGACAGATATTTCAGGAGGATTTTCTCTCTCCATGCTGCGTGCGATCGCAGATGCCATCCAGGTATCCAAACTTCGCTGGCGTCTTATAGATCCTTCACTTAAAGCATTAACACTTCCTGAAGCTTTTTATATGGCTACAATAGGCGGCGGTTCTTTCTTTGGAAAAACAGGCAGCTTTGAAAAAGGCTATGAACTGGATGCTGTGGTACTGGACGATTCCAGCCTTCCATCCCCCCGTCCTCTGCCGCCTTTAACACGCCTGGAAAGACTGATTTATCTCTCTGATGACAGGAATATCATCCAAAAATTCGTGTGCGGAAATCCTATTTTTTCCAACACTGAAGATAGATAATACAAGGCACAAAAGTGCCAAATGAAGGGGGTAACTCTATGAACCTAGAAAAACTGTTTCACCTGAAGGAACACCACACTGATGTTAAGACCGAAGTCATGGCCGGTATCACTACTTTTATGACAATGGCTTACATCCTGGCAGTCAATCCGAATATCCTTTCCGCTTCCGGAATGGATCGTGGTGCTGTATTTACAGCTACTGCCCTGTCTTCCTTTATCGCAACATGCCTGATGGCACTGCTGTCCAATTATCCATTTGTGCTTGCACCTGGAATGGGACTGAATGCATACTTTGCCTATACTGTTGTACTTGGTATGGGATACAGCTGGCAGCAGGCTCTTGCAGCAGTATTTGTGGAAGGTATCATTTTCATTCTGCTTTCCCTTACAAATGTACGTGAAGCGATTTTCAATTCCATTCCTATGAACCTGAAACATGCAGTATCTGTAGGTATCGGACTTTTTATCGCATTTATCGGTATGCAGAATGCAAAGATCGTTGTAAACAACGATTCCACACTTGTAAGTATGTTCTCCTTTAAGAGCGCAGCCCAGAACGGAACCTTCAACACAGAAGGCATCACTGTTCTTCTTGCTCTGATTGGTGTGCTGATCACAGGTGTTTTCCTTGTAAAAAATGTAAAAGGCGGTATCCTGTGGGGTATCCTGATCACATGGGCACTTGGTATTGTCTGTCAGTTTACAGGACTTTATGTACCAAATGCTGATGCCGGATGGTACAGCCTGCTTCCTGATTTTTCCAACGGTATCTCCGTTCCAAGCATGGCACCTACCTTTATGAAAATGGACTTCTCTGTTGTATTTTCACTGGATTTTGTAGTGATCATGTTCGCTTTCCTGTTTGTAGATATGTTTGATACTCTTGGAACCCTGATCGGTGTTGCATCCAAGGCTGACATGCTGGACAAAGACGGTAAGCTTCCACAGATCAAGGGTGCTCTTCTGTCTGATGCAGTTGGAACAACTGTAGGTGCAATGTGCGGTACTTCTACAGTTACTACATTCGTTGAAAGTGCTTCCGGTGTTGCAGAAGGAGGCCGTACAGGTCTTACTTCCATCGTGGCAGCCATCCTTTTTGGTCTGTCCCTGCTTCTTTCCCCGATCTTCCTGGCAATCCCGTCCTTTGCCACAGCTCCGGCTCTGATCGTGGTTGGATTTTTAATGCTCACCTCAGTTACAAAGATCGATTTCAACGACATGACAGAAGCAATCCCGGCATTTATCGCCATCATTGCTATGCCTTTCCTGTACAGTATTTCCGAGGGTATCTCCCTTGGTGTTATCTCCTACGTGGTGATCAACCTTGTAACAGGCAAAGCAAAAGAGAAAAAGATCAGCATACTTATGTATGTTCTGGCAATCCTGTTTGTGCTTAAATACATTTTCCTGTAAACAAACAGAAAGAGAATTAGAAGCGTGCGCCTCCGGGCGCACATAAAAAAGCCCCTGGGTACAGGTAAACGGCAAACGACCGCAGCCTGATATTCCAGGGGTTTTGTTTATGTTTTATATTTATGCTTTATGTTTATGCTTTATACTTATGTTTTATCTTTATGCCTTCTCTTTCTGTGGAAGCTGGGCCAGGATAATGGCTGCAAACATGATCACACAGCCGGTAATCTCCCTCCCGCTTAAATGCTGTCCAAGGATCACCCAGCCTGCAAGAACAGAAATACAGGACTCCAGACTCAGGATCAGGGATGCAACCGTAGGATTCATATTTTTCTGTCCAATGATCTGCAAAGTATACGCAACTCCGCAGGACATTACACCTGCATACAGGATAGGCTGCCAGGCTGTAAGTATAGCAGACATTTCCGGTTTCTCAAAAATCAGTGCCGGGATCCCGGACAGGATACCGCACACCAGGAACTGGATGCAGGACATTTTTACTCCATCCACCTTTGGTGAATAGTAATCGATCACCAGAATATGGACTGCAAAAAGCACAGCACAGATCAGGACCAGAATATCTCCTTTTCCGATAGAAAAGCCATCTGTAATGCACAGAAGATAAAGCCCTGCCACAGACATTGCCACTGCCACCCAGATAAAAGGAGAGCATTTCTTTTTCAGGAAAAGTCCAAAGATAGGCACAAGCACAATATAGCAGGCAGTAATAAATCCAGCCTTTCCAACTGTGGTATATTTGATACCAAACTGCTGGAAATTACTTGCCAGACACAAAAAGATCCCACATGCAAGTCCACCGCAGATCAGATCCTTCCTGCTGCCAGACTCCTGCGCCTTTCCCTCTTTCCTGTCGCCGCTTCTGCCCAGAAACCAGATCAATGGAAGCAGCACTGCAGAGCCGATCAGTGACCGGACTGCATTAAAAGTAAAGCCTCCCACATAGTCCATGCCTACACTTTGGGCCACAAATGCCACACCCCAGATGGTTGCCGTTAAAAGCAGGATCAGGGAATTTTTCAAAGGTATCTGTTGTTTTTTCATAATAATTTTCCTCGTATTTTCAGTAGATCAAACTAGCTTATATTGTCTGAACAGCCAAATGCCTGTCCATGCTTAACGATCCATCATACTGATGGATTCAATGCCTACGCTTCCTCCTCTGACCACTTCGATATGCCCGAATTCTTCTTTGATCAGCTTTACAACTGCATCATTCTTCGTGGCTGTCTGCACAAATTCCAGAAGCAGGCTGTCTTTGCCATAGTCGATGACTCTTGCCTTAAAGGTTTCTGCGATCTGGAAAAGTTCCACCTTATCTTCAGGACTGCAGCCAAACACTTTTACGTAAAGAATCTCTTTCATACGTACAAACATATCTGTAAAATCGATCACCTTGATCACTTCCACCATACGGTTTAACTGCTTTTTGATCTGCTCAAATGTCTCATCATCACAGAATGTACCAATGGTCATACGTGACACTGTATTATCCTCTGTTGTCCCTACAGTCAGGCTGTCCAGATTATAGCTTTTCCCGGAAAAAAGGCCGGAAATCTTTGCAAGAACACCTACCTGGTTCTCAACATACAGGGAAATCCATCTTTTCTTTAATCCTTTATCCAATGTGCTGTTCCTCCCTTTCCTTAACAATCCAGGATCATATCTTCCAGTGTACCGCCTGGCTTGATCATAGGATAAACCATCTCTTCAGGGTCAATGATAAACTCGATCAGTGTTGGACCTTTTTTGTTATTTCTCGCCTCTTCAAAGGCAGCTGCCACATCTTCCCTTTTCATAACTCGAAGGCCTTTTGCTCCATAGCTTTCTGCAAGCTTTACAAAATCCGGAGTATAAGCAGGCATCTCCTGTCCTTCACTTCTCCTGTAAAGAGCACCATATTTCAGATTGGTCATGCTGTAGCGCTTACCATAGAAAAGCTTCTGCCACTGGCGAACCATTCCCAGATATTCATTATTAAATACACAGATGATGATCGGCAGTTCTTCCAGGACTGCTGTAGCAAATTCCTGGATATTCATCTGCATTCCTCCGTCGCCGGAGATAACGATCACAGGCTTGTCCGGATTACCGATCTGCGCTCCGATGGCTCCCGGGAAGCCATATCCCATAGTACCCAGACCGCCGGACATAACCAGCTGCTTCTTCTCTGTGATCTCCACATACTGGGAGGTAAGCATCTGATGCTGTCCCACATCTGTAACAATGATCGCTTCGTCAAACTGACGGTTGATCTCACCAAACACATCCAAAGGCCCAAGGGGTGCTCCCTGACGCATGGTCAGCGGATGTTCCTTCTTCCAGCCCTGGATCTCATTCAGCCATTTCTTTGAGGTACAGTCCTCCACGTATTCATTCATTTTCCCAAGTGCTTCTTTTGCATCTGCAACAATAGGGATATCTACATGGATATTCCTGGAAATAGATGCTGTATCAATATCAATGTGGATAATCTGTGCATTTGGTGCAAACTCATGAAGCTTTCCTGTGATCCTGTCATTAAATCTGGTTCCGATAGAAAACAGCACATCACAGTTGCTGACTGCCATATTAGCTGCATAGGAGCCATGCATACCAAGATTGCCGATAAAAAGCGGATGATCTGTAGGAATGGCACCACGACCCATAACCGTAGTAACAACCGGCACATTTGTCTTCTCTACAACCTGACGGAACAGATGATTTGCACGGGCAATATTCACACCTCCACCAGCCAGGAACAATGGCTTTTTCACCTTATTCAAAGTCTTGATGGCACGTTTCAGCTGGCCGATATGTACACTGGTATTTGGCTTATATCCACGGATATTCACACTCTTCGGATACTCTGCACTGCCAAGTTCTGCCATTACATCCTTTGGAAGATCAATCAGTACAGGGCCTGGTCTGCCTGTGCTTGCAATATAGAACGCTTCCTTGATGATCCTTCCCAGATCTTCCCTTCTGCGGACAGTCACACCGTATTTTGTAATGCTACGTGTGATCCCTACAATATCAACTTCCTGAAAAGCATCATTACCGATCAGATTACGTGCCACCTGTCCGGTAAAGCAAACAAGCGGCACACTGTCATAATTGGCTGTGGCAAGGCCTGTCACCAGATTGGTAGCTCCCGGCCCGCTTGTAACTAGACATACCCCCACCTTTCCTGTGGTTCTGGCATAAGCATCTGCTGCATGTACCAGTGCCTGCTCATGGCGTGGCAGGATAATGGTGATATCGTCCTGCTTGTACAGTTCGTCGCTTATATCAATGGTGCAGGCGCCAGGATACCCAAAAAGGTATTCTACGCCCTCTTCTTTTAATGCTTTTACAAGCAGTTTATTTCCAGAGATCTGTTTCATGTATGTTCTTAGCCTCCTTATCCTGGATGTAGTCTTCTGACTAATATGAAAGTCCAATATCCTTGAATCGCCCATGCAGGCATGATGTATCCAGAGCTGCTGTCCAGGACTTTCACAGTAAAGAAACGCCCCGAGCTGTCATATAGCTCAGGGCGAAAATCCTTCCGCATTACCACCTGAATTCAGAAGAAAAATTGACAGATATACAAATAGCGATTACTAAGAATTATAATCTTACATCTGTGCTCTTGTCAACCTGTGTTTCAGAAAATTACCCAGTATACAGCTGATAATATTTCCCTTTCTGGGCCATCAGTTCATCATGGGAACCTCGTTCGATCACACGCCCCTGCTCCAGTACCATGATGCAGTCGCTGTTACGCACAGTAGACAGGCGGTGGGCGATCACAAAGGTGGTTCTGCCTTTCATCAGCTTATCCATACCGTCCTGTACCAGTTTCTCAGTACGTGTATCAATGGAGCTGGTAGCCTCATCCAGGATCAGTACCGGCGGATCTGCCACTGCAGCCCTGGCTATGGACAACAGCTGCCTCTGTCCCTGGCTTAAATTGGCACCGTTATTTCGCAGCATGGTATCGTATCCATCCGGAAGTCTGCGGATAAAGCTGTCTGCATTTGCCAGCTTTGCTGCTGCCACGATCTCCTCATCTGTAGCATCCAGTTTTCCATAACGGATATTGTCCTTCACTGTAGCTGTGAAAAGATTGGTATCCTGAAGAACAATCCCCATGGATCGGCGCAGATCTGCTTTTTTGATCTTGTTAATATTGATACCGTCATATCGGATCTTTCCATCCTGAATATCATAGAAACGGTTCAGAAGGTTAGTAATCGTAGTCTTTCCGGCGCCTGTAGATCCAACAAAGGCAATCTTCTGCCCTGGTGTTGCATACATTTTCACATCATGGAGCACGATCTTGTCATCATTATAACCGAAATCTACCCCATCCAGAACCATATCACCTTTCAGTTCAATGTAATCGGTCTTTCCGGTATCTTTATGGAAATGCTTCCATGCCCAGCGTCCTGTTCTATCCTTGGATTCCTTCAGCTCTCCATTCTCTTCTTTTACATTTACAAGAGTAACATAGCCATCATCTGTCTCTGCCTTCTCATCCAGAAGCTCAAAGATACGCTTTGCTCCTGCAAGGGCCATAACAATGCTGTTGAACTGCTGGCTTACCTGATTGATGGGCATACTGAAGCTTTTGTTAAAGGTAAGGAAGCTGGCCAGACCGCCCAGAGTAAAGCCTCCGATACCGTTCAGAGCCAGGCCTCCTCCTACAATGGCGCAGATCACGTAACTCAGGTTTCCGATCTGTGCACAGGTAGGACCCATAACATTTGCAAATTTGTTTGCATTATTTGCACTGGCAAAAAGCTGGTCATTCAGCTCATTGAATTTCTCCAGACTTTCTTCCTCGTGACAGAAAACCTTAACTACCTTCTGCCCTTCCATCATCTCTTCAATGTAACCATTGATCACACCCAGATTCTTCTGCTGATCAAGGAAATATTTACCGCTTAGGGATGCTACCTTTTTGCTGGCTGTGAGCATAATAGCTACCATTACAAGAGTAACAGCTGTCAAAGGTACATTCAGGATCAGCATACTTACCAGAACGCTTACAATGGTCACTGCACTGGAAAGAAGCTGTGGAATACTCTGGCTGATCATCTGACGAAGAGTATCAATATCATTGGTATAGATTGACATAATATCCCCGTGTGCATTGGTGTCGAAATATTTAACTGGAAGCTTCTCCATACCTGCAAACATATCATTACGCAGATTCCGCAGGGTTCCCTGGCTTACGTAGATCATGATCCGGTTGTACAGATAGGTACTGGCAACACCAATAGCATAAAATCCTGCTACCCTGAGAATAGCCATTGCAAGGGGATGAAAATCCGGTTTGTCAGATTTCAGAAGCGGAAGTATGTACTGGTCGATCAATGTTTTTGTAAACATGGTTCCCTGTACATTTGCAAGCACGCTGACAAAAATAGCCACCACAACGATCCCTACGTGGATCTTATAGCTTTTCAGGATATAAGCCATCAGTCTTTTCAGCATTTTTCCTGGATCTTCTACTTTCGGGCCAACGCCCCGTCCTGGTCTTCCAGGTACTTTTCTGTTATTACTCATGCCAGCTCACCTCCTTTATTTTCATCAAAATCACCGCCGCCTTTTGTCTGTGAATTGTATACTTCCTGATAAATAGGATTGTTTGCAAGAAGTTCCTCATGAGTTCCAAAGCCGTTGATCCGTCCATCTTCCATTACAATGATACGGTCTGCACTCTGAATACTGGAAATACGCTGTGCAATGATCAGCTTGGTAGTATCCGGGATCTCCTCAGCAAAAGCCTTACGGATCTTTGCATCTGTGGCTGTATCCACTGCACTGGTGGAATCATCCAGGATCAGGATCTTTGGCTTTTTCAGAAGTGCCCTTGCAATACAAAGTCTCTGCTTCTGTCCGCCGGACACATTGGTACCGCCCTGTTCAATATAGGTATGATACCCGTCTGGCATCCTCTGGATAAATTCATCTGCACAGGCAAGCTGGCAGGCTCTTTTACATTCTTCCTCTGTAGCTTCTTTATTACCCCACCGCAGGTTTTCCAGGATCGTTCCGGAAAAAAGTACGTTCTTCTGGAGCACAACAGCAACCTGGTTACGAAGCTCTTCCATATCGTAATTCCGTACATCGATCCCGCCAACCTTCACACTGCCTTCGCTTACATCATAAAGACGGCTGATCAGGTTCACAAGACTGGACTTGGCACTTCCTGTACCTCCGATGATACCGATGGTCTCTCCTGCATGGATAGAAAGGTCTATGTCTTTCAGTACGTTTTGTTTTCCTTCTTTCTTGTAGCGGAAAGAAACGTGTTCAAAATCAATCCTTCCATCCGGAACTTCGCACACTGGCTCTGCCGGATTGATAAGATCTGCTTTTTCATTGATAACCTCTGTCACACGCTCTGCGCTGGCAATACTCATAGTCACCATAACAAATACCATGGACAGCATCATCAGGCTCATCAGGATATTCATGCAATAAGTAAGAAGGCTCATCAGCTCACCTGTGGTAAGACTGCTGCCAACCACCATCTTTGCTCCAAGCCAGCTGATGCACAGGATGCAGGCATATACTGTAAACTGCATCAAAGGCATGTTCATAACTACCAGCTTTTCTGCACGTACAAACATCTCATATACCTTGTTGCAGGCCTTCTGGAATTTGCTTATTTCGTAATCCTCACGCACATAAGCCTTTACCACACGGATCCCGGAAATATTCTCCTGCACACTTGCATTCAGGTCATCATACTTCTTAAAGACCTCTTGGAAATATTTGGTGGCTCTGCGAAGGATCATAAACAATGCAAGGCCAAGGAAAATTACTGCGATCAGATATACGCTTGCAAGCTTTGCGTTAATAAGAAATGCCATGGTCATGGCACAGATCAGGCTGGCCGGTGCACGGGTGCACATACGCAGCAGCATCTGGTACGCATTCTGCAGGTTTGTCACATCTGTTGTCAGACGGGTGATCAGCCCTGCTGTACTGAATTTGTCAATGTTTGAAAAAGAGAATGTCTGTATATTGGTATACATGGCCTTCCGAAGATTTCTTGCGAATCCTGAAGATGCCAGAGCTCCATACTTACCGCCAAGGATACCAGTGATCAGTCCTGCAATGGCAAGTACTGCCATCACAGCACCCATACGGTAAATATAGGCCATATCCCCTTTTTCCACTCCGTTATCGATCATCAGCGCCATGGCAACCGGAATCAATGTCTCTACCACAACCTCCAGTATCATATATACAGGGGTCAGGAAAGAGGCCTTTTTAAATTCCTTTACCTGGCTCAACAATGTTTTTATCATGGAAATCCTCCTGTTCTATATTTTTCTTTATCATATCCACAACCCGGAAAAACGTATCCAGCTTTTCCTGGGGAATATCTTTTTTCAGCGAAACCTGAAGCATATCAAAATTACGCATGATCTCACGCTGATACTTCTCTGCTCTTGCAGTCAGCTCCAGCCGCTTCAGCCTGGCATCCCCAGGATAAGGCTTCCTTACGATCAGATCCTTCTTCTCCATCAGCTGCAGGATCCCGGTAGCGGTGGACCTGGCAATCTGGAAATTCACCTCCAGATCCTTCTGAAAAACGGGCTGCGTGGAATGTTCATACATATATCCTATGATCCATGCCTGCATACGGGTGATCCCTGCTTCTTCGTCCATCCTGGAGTGCCAGCTGTTCACACATCTGCCGATCATATTGTCCAGAGTACGTACCTCATATCCGATATGTCTCTCCCTGTTCTTTAATTCATCGTTCATGATTTCCCCCTTTCCGCCCTGCTTATTGTTCGTATACGAACTGTTCGTTTGCGAACCAATTATATATAAGTTCTTTTCATTTGTCAACAGAAAAAATTTTCAATCAATATTTCCCAAAATTCTTTCTAAAATCCATCCAGAACTTCCTGATCTTTCTCTTCTTGTTCCTTGATTCCACGAAACAAACATAGTATGATATTACAAGCGAGGTAAACACACATGGATAAAAAGAAAAGGAAACACATATATTTTTCAGGCAGGGTGCAGGGCGTAGGTTTTCGCTACATGGCCATGCATTTTGCTGAAGCTTACGGACTTACCGGCTGGGTTGACAACCTTTGGGACGGCAGGGTGGAAATGGAAGTACAGGGCGAAGAAAGCAGCATTTTTCATATGCTTACTTCCCTGGAAAGCGGCACGTTTATCCGCATTGATGACTGTCAGATTTCCAATATCCCTGCTGTTGAAGATGAATATTATTTCATAGTCAAATAACGCCAGTCCTACACAGAAAGGGAATTGCCTGCATGAAAAAATTTCTGTCATTTTTCCGGAAACATCCTGTTTCCAGCATTATCGTCACTGTGCTTCTTTATGTGGTGATCGGCGCACTTGCCCCCTTTGCAGTTCCAGGGCAGCTTTCCGCTGATGAAAAGACTTTTTCAAAAGAAGATTATTATACAGAAGATCCAAATGCCTCCTGTGCAGACCGTGCACATATTGTAGAGGAGAACCAGGAGGCTCTTACCCAGCGGATACGGATGTTGGAGCTGGCCAAGAAAGAAGTGATTCTTTCCACCTTTGATTTTCGTCAGGATGAAAGTACTACGGATCTGTCAGCTGCCATTTATCACGCAGCCGATCGTGGCGTAAAGGTGAATATCCTGGTAGATGGAATGTCCGGGCTGCTCCGCATGGAGGGTAAGCCTTTTTTCTATGCCCTGTCCAGTCATCCCAATATACACATACGTATTTATAATCCGGTAAATCCGCTGCTTCCCTGGAGTATTAATGGCAGGATGCATGACAAATATGTGATCTGTGACGATCAGCTGCTTCTCCTTGGCGGCCGGAATACTTTTGATTATTTCCTTGGAAGTTATCCTACTGACTCCCGCAGCTATGACCGTGAAGTTCTGATCTATAACACAGATTTTCAAAATGGCTGTGAAACCAGCGTGATTTCCCAGGTAAAAGCATATTTTAAAACCATATGGGACAGCTCCTATGTGAAGGATTTCCACGATCAGAAATCTCTTTCTTCCCGAAAATCCGTACAAAAAAAGATCCTCCTTCTGGAAGATCGATATAAAAAACTGCAGGATCTATACCCGGAGTGTTTTCAGGATTATTCCTATCAGAAGCACACCGTTCCTACCCAGAAAACTGCTTTAATTTCCGGGCCTGTTTCTCCTTATGGGAAAAAGCCTTATGTATGGAATACTTTAAAATGCCTTATGGCTTCTGCCAAAGATAAAGTGATTCTCCATACCCCTTATGTGGTTCTGGATAAAGAGATGGCAGCTGGCATGCAGGAAATATCCCAGAATGTTTCCGACTTTTCCATGATCATTAACTCTGTAGAAAACGGTGATAATGTAATTGCATCCAGTGATTATCTGCTTCATAAGCAACAGGTTCTGGACACTGGCGCTGCTTTATATGAGTTTGACGGCGGACAGTCTTCTCATGGGAAATCCATTCTCATTGATGATGACCTTTCCCTGATCGGTTCCTATAATCTGGATATGAGAAGCACTTACATGGATACAGAGCTTATGCTTTGCGTGCAAAGCAAAGAACTGAACCAGGAACTGCTTGGATATCTGAATACCTACCTGGCGCAAAGCCGCCATATCCTTGATAAAAAGAATTATGAGATGCCAAAAGGCATGATCCCGCAGACCATGCCTTTGCCTAAAAAGTTATTATACAGAATACTTGGACCTTTGCTTCAGCCATTCCGTTATGTGGCATGAAGCAGCTGACCTGTATTCAGCTTTTATAAAATTCACCGGTTTCCACATCATAAATGCCTCTTGGTGTAATGCGGATCTGGGGAATTACCGGAAGTGCCATAAAGGATAATGTAATAAACGGATCAAAGCCCATTGGAATACCCATCTGATGGGCTTTTTCTTTCATCTGCCGCAGGGTTTCTTCTATTGTTTCATACCCTGCATCACTCATCAGCCCCATAATAGGAAGCGGAAGGGTTTCCCACACTTTATGATCTGCCACAATGGTATAGCCGCCCTGCACACGGATCAGTTCCTGTACAGCAAGCGCCATATCCTGGTCATTATCTCCGATCACTATAATATTGTGGGAATCATGGGAAACACTGGAGGCAATGGCACCGCCAGTAATTCCGTACCCTTTTACCACTGCCCTTCCTATCTTTCCTGTGGATTTATGACGTTCCACAACTGCGATCTTGCTGTACTCTTTCCCAGGAACAAATAACTCTCCAGGCTGAGTAAGCTTAAGAACCTGCTTTCTGGTAGTGATCTGTCCTTCCTCCATCTGGATCACATGATAAATCCCATCCTCTGATGAAAGTTCCAGCTTATCAGCCGAAAATTCTCCTACATGAACTGTATTTCTCAGTTCATCTTTACACTTCAGGATCTGTACTTTTTCTGTTTTTTCAATGATTTTCCCTTTGTAATATACGTCCTGCACAGATACCTTTTCCAGATCATCAAGTACGATCATATCTGCCTGACGTCCAGGTGCAATGGCTCCAAGGTGGCGCAGCCCATAGCACATAGCCGGGCGGATAGTGGCCATCTGAATAGCCGCAACAGGATCCATTCCAAGGGAAATAGATTTACGCACATTGTGGTCAATATGGCCTTCACGTTCAATATCTTCAATATGCTTATCATCTGTACAGAAACAAAAGCCTTCCCCGTTCATTTTGTTCTTTACAAGTCCTGTGATAATTGCTTCCAGATTCCGGGCTGCACTACCTTCACGGATCAGCACATGCATCCCACATCTTCGTTCTTTCATTGCGTATTCAAAATCCGAGCACTCATGATCTGTGGCAATCCCTGCCATCACATATGCCTGCAGATCCTTATCAGAAAGGAAAGTCGCATGACCATCCATAATCTTGTTCTGGAACAGAAACAGCTTATCATGCATGGATTTCTCCCCATTCACAACAGACAAATAGTCCATCACCTCTCCCAGTCCCAGAATCCGTTTGTTTGACAAATATGGGATCATGTTCTCAGCAGTCAGTGTACATCCATTATCATCAATCCCAGTGGCAGGAACACAGGAAGGCATCATCACAAACACATTGGCACAGGAATCTGCTGTCTGATCCAGGATATAATGAATCCCTTCCAGGCCGGATACATTGGCTGATTCATGGGGATCCACAATAAAGGTAGTAGTTCCATGCCTGGATGCAATGGCTACCAGTTCCCCCGGTGTAACAAGCGTAGATTCCAGGTGCAGATGACTGTCAATAAAACCAGGGCAAAGATATTTTCCATTAAGATCACGTTCTTCCTTCCCCTGATAATCTCCGATCCCCACGATCATCCCATCTGTGACTGCCACATTCCCAGGCAGGATCTCTCCAGTAAATACGTTGACGATCTGTGCGTTCTTTAATACCAGGTCTGCCTGCTTTTCTCCTCTAGTAACCTTTGAATATTCACAATATTTTTCCAATTTCATATGGTCCACCCCTTTTTATTGTAATTTAAAATTGTAAATACGTCAGGTTCTGAATATTTTAGATAATATTATCATATTTACCTGTAAATTACAATCAAATTACAAACCGGAAGAAGCAGCAATTGTACAAACCAGAAGAAGCCCGTCTTTAGGATTTAGCACTAGGATTTTTAGGAAATAATTACATAGCGATATCATTGAAACCAGCATAGTTGCTGGCTTTTTTTATGTTAAAAAAATTTGACAAAAATATTTTTTCTCTCTTTACTATATAGTGCTATAGTGTTATAATATAAAGGGTGATTTTTATGTCTTTCTTTTTAAAGAAAACAAACAATAAAAAAGGAACTTATTTGCAGATTTACGAAAGCTTTTATGATCCTGCACGCAAAGGCGGTGCTCATAAATCTTATAAAGCAATTGGGTATGTCCATGAGTTGCAGGAAAAGGGAATTGATGACCCGATTGCCTATTTTTCCGAAGAAGTTCAGAAACTTAATCAGGAGCTCCAACAGAAAAAGCAGGCTGAAAGAGTACGGCAAATCTCCAATGAGTCCCCTGAAAAGTTTCTGGGTTACTTTCCTTTGAAAAATCTGAATGATTCCCTTGGATGCAAAAACTATTTGGACCTTATGCAGACCGCTGCAGATTTCCGTTTTAATGTTTTTGATATGATGTCTGCACTCATCTATGCGAGAACTGTCCGTCCTTGTTCTAAGTTAAAAACATATGATGAAGTTATTCCAAAGTTGTTTGAATCCTATGACTTTTCTTTGGATCAGTTGTATTCCGGCCTTGAATATATTGGTTCTGAATACGAAAAAGTAATTGAGATCTATAACCATCAGATTGCTCAAAAATACCAGTTTAATACTTCTCATACGTATTTCGACTGCACCAACTTCTACTTTGAAATTGACAGAGAAGATGATTTTCGTCTTAAAGGTCCTTCAAAAGAAAACAAGAAGGAACCTATCGTCGGTCTGGGACTGCTTCTTGATGCGAATCAGATTCCCATTGGTATGAAAATGTATCCTGGTAATGAAAGTGAAAAACCAGTTATCAGAAACATCATTGATGATCTGAAAAAACGAAATAACATATCAGGAAGAACTATTCAGGTCGCAGATAAAGGTCTCAATTGTTTTAACAATGTCCTGCATGCATTGAAAGCAGGTGATGGATATATTTTTTCAAAATCAGTGAAAACACTTCCAGATACGGAGAAAACATGGGTTTTGCTTGATAACGATTATATTGATGTAAAAAATAGAAAAGGCGAACTTTTATACCGCATCAAAGAATGTATAGATGACTTTTCATATACATGCACAGACGATTCCGGGCATAAAAAAACCGTTAAACTTGTTGAAAAACGAATTGTAACCTACAATCCCAAACTTGCAGAAAAACAGAAATACGAAATAAACCGTCAAGTTGAAAAAGCGAAAAGACTCCAGGCTTGCCAGGCAAAAAAATCAGAATACGGCGATAGCGCCAAGTATGTTTCTTTTGTTTCTGCAAACAAAAACGGTGAAAAAACAGAGGGAAAAGTAAAAGTTGAGATAAATGAAAAAGCAATCGAAAATGCCCGAAAACTGGCTGGTTATAACATGATCATTACTTCTGAAACTCATATGGCTGCTTCCGAAATATACGCTGCCTACCACAATCTTTGGCGCATTGAAGAGTCCTTCCGTATCATGAAATCACAACTTGATGCCAGGCCCGTATATTTACAAAAAAAGGAAACCATTACTGGTCATTTCCTCATCTGCTATCTTGCAGTATTGCTGACCAGAATTCTTCAAATATACATTTTGAAAGATCAGTATGGTGCAGAAGAAATCTTTGATTTCATTCATGATTTCAGAGTTGCAAAAGTATCTGATCGAAAATATATAAATTTGACCCGGAGTTCTTCTTTTATAAAAAATCTGTCGGATCAAACAGGGCTTCCATTAACATCTTATTTTCTTGGTAATACCGATATTAAAAAAGTGCTGAGTCATAGGTTTTAGCCTATGGCTTAGCACTACTTTTTCGTTTCAACTCCGAAAGACAGGTATCATATTTACCCGTAAATTACAATCAAATTACAAACCGGAAGAAGCAGCAATTGTACAAACCAGAAGAAGCAGCAAATTACAAACAAGAAGAAGCAGTATTTACTTTTCATGTAAGCTGGAAACGGCACTTAAAAAGCTGCCTTATTTATCGTCTCCTGTCAGCCGGAGTACATCACGGATCTCATCTGTTTTCATATCAAGGATCACAGCCAGCTCATCCAGAGTAAAACGTGTCTCTCCATCATCATCTGTCAGTTCTTTCACTGCTGACTCCAGCTTTTCCACCCTTGCCACAAGGCTGTCATCCTGAAATTTTCTTTCAGTCTGTTCTTCAATAGCTGCAATGATCCCTTTCCGAAGCTGCAGACGCAGCCACTGATCATTTTTCACCTGCGTTTCTTCCTGCTCCAAAGCTTCCAGAAGCGCCACATTAGCCTCCTGGATCAGGTCTGCCAGATGAATCTCTTCACAGTTCATCTCAGCTGCCATATTCGCTGCAACCGGCAGATACACCTGAGCCAGTCTTCCCTGTGCAAGCGCATCCCCATGAGCCACATCCTGAAACAGTCCCTGAAGCTCCTCGTCCTTAAGTTCTTCTGCCTGAAGTCCATCCAGATATTCCTGCAGATACTCCTTTTCCTGGGCTGTAAGCGGCGTTCTGGTTCCTGACTGTACCTCAGACTCCTCGGATCCTTCTGCCTCTTCGCCCTGGATACGGATTCCTTTTGTTTTCAGGTACTGAAGCATCTTTACCATCTGCTCTGTTTCCAGTTCCATTCCCTGAAAACATTCCCTGATCTGTGCCGGGCTCAGCACCTGGTCATTTTCCTTGGCAATATTACAGATCTCCTGTAGTTTTTTCTGAAATTCAACAACGTCCATAAATTCTCCCGTCCCGGCATTTCCTGCCGTTATATTATAGCCTTGTAATCTTTTAGTTCAAACATCATTCTATAACATTTCCTGTTACATAAAAAGGCTGCTGCATAATTCATAAATCCCTGAAAATAATTTCACGGATGCTGATTATACAACAACCCCTAAAAACTGCGGATAACAGGACTTGAACCTGCACGTCGTGGACACCAGAACCTAAATCTGGCGCGTCTGCCAATTCCGCCATATCCGCATTTTATTTAGCAAAAAACCGTAAATCTCGTATAAGATTTACGGCTTTAAACTAATGAGACATCGGGGATTCGAACCCCGGACAACTTGATTAAAAGTCAAGTGCTCTACCAACTGAGCTAATATCCCATATAAAAGACTGGGCTAGCTGGATTCGAACCAGCGAATGCAGCAGTCAAAGTGCTGTGCCTTACCGCTTGGCGATAGCCCAAAGGCAAAGGGTGGATACAGGGATTCGAACCCTGGGCCTCCAGAGCCACAATCTGGCGCGCTAACCAACTGCGCTATATCCACCACAACGTGTCAGAAGGGATTCGAACCCCCGACCCACGGCTTAGAAGGCCGTTGCTCTATCCAGCTGAGCTACTGACACATTTCTCCTCATCAGAGAAGCGGGTGATGGGAATCGAACCCACGTATCTAGCTTGGAAGGCTAGTGTTCTACCATTGAACTACACCCGCATTTCGCTGAAACGGTAATGATGTTTAACAGCAATCGGGGTGACAAGATTCGAACTTGCGGCCTCCTGGTCCCAAACCAGGCGCTCTAGCCAAACTGAGCCACACCCCGCTGTAATCATTTACGACTTATGAAATTTTGCTCTGTCGCTTGACGCAAGATGTATTATATTATAGCAATACCCAAATGTCAACACTTATTTTAAAATTTTTTTATTTTTTTTTGGAATTTTTTTAATTCCCAGGAAAACAGGCACAAAATCCACTATTTCTTGCTGATATACATGATCTTATGAATCCCATCCCTGGCATTTTCAATGATCAGGTCAAAGCAGTCAAAATGGTTCTTGATCATGCTGGTCATACTCTTATATCCATAGTTTCTGGCATCAAAGCCCAGATACTTCTGTTTCAGCACTGCACCGATCTCTGCAAGATTCACATTCTCATCCTCATCCAGATAATCCAGGATGTAGCGGATCACTTCTTCCTCAGATGGAATACTGATCTCCTCTGCTACCTCTGCCTCTTCCTCATCCGGAAGATCATCCTGCTCATCATCCGGAAGCTGGATCTCCTCCGCTTCTTCTGGCGCTTCCAACTGCTGTTCTGCTTCTTCCTCTTCTGCTTCTTTATAGATCAGATCCAGGATCTTAAACTCATCACAGGCTTTTGCCAGTGCTTCTTTTGTTTTCTTTTCGCCCATGCCTACTACTGTCTTGCCAGCTTCCCGCAGTCTGTATACCAGCTTTGTAAAATCACTGTCACTGGAAACAATGCAGAACACATCTACGCCGCCGGTATAAAGCAGATCCATTGCATCAATGGTCAGCGCCTGATCAGCAATGCTCTTCCCATATGCATAAGAAATCTGAAGCACAGGCATGATCCCCTGAAGCGGCATTACCTTGTACCATGCCTTTACAGTCTGTGAATTTACAGATCCATATAGCCTGAAAATCCGCACATTTCCATACTCCATTGCTTCCTGTTTAATGTATTCTGCATACTTTGCAGAAATATTATCTCCATCGATCAATACTGCGATCTGCTTTTCCACTTGTAACTGCCTCCCATTTCCTGCTTGCTTAAAGATATCTGATCTCTGCCACCGGTGCTTTCCCCGGCTGTAACTCCATTACTGCATAACTTGGTCTTCGCCCTTCCTGACGGGGATAGGCAAGGCTTCCCGGATTAAGCAGAAGAATCCCCTCTTCTGTCTCTATAACTGGTCTGTGGGTATGCCCAAACAATACAGCCTGGCATTCCCTGGCTTTTCCTTCATCCAGAATTCCATAAAGCCCCATGCTTACCCCATAATAATGTCCGTGAGTCACCAGGATCCTGTGCCCTTCCAGCTGGATCACCTCTTCTCTGGGAAGATCAGAGAAGAAATCATTATTTCCGGAAACAATGGTACAGGGACACTCTACCAGGGCTTCCATAAAGATCTCTCTTCCTTCCACATCTCCACAGTGTATGAAATAGTCAAAAGGAGCTTCCCTTAAAACGGCCTCTTCCAGTTTTTCGTCCTTTCCATGTGTATCACTGACAATCAGTACCTTCATTTCAATTCATCCTTAATCGCTCTTAAAGCTTTTCCTCTGTGACTGATCTTATTTTTCTCTTCCATGGAAAGTTCAGCAGAGGTACAGCCATATTCCGGCAGGAAAAAGATAGGATCATATCCAAATCCGTTTTCTCCCTTTTCCTCGTAACCAATCCTTCCTTCCATGGTGCCACGTACTGTTTTTACGGTTCCATCAGGAGATGCCATTGCAATGGCACATACAAATCTTGCAGTCCTCTTTTCATCCGGAACCCCTTCAAGTCTCTCGATCAGACTGTGGTTCTTGATATGATAATCTGTATTTTCGCCCATATATCTTGCGGAATACACACCTGGTTCTTTATTCAGGTAGTCGATCTCCAGACCTGAATCATCTGCCAGAACCGTCTCGCCACATAATGCACACACTGCTTTTGCCTTGATAATGGCGTTTTCCTCAAAAGTCTTTCCATCCTCTACAATATCGGCTGAAATCCCTGCTTCTTTCATGGAAAGGACTTCTGCGCCCACATCAGAAAGGATCTCCCGGATCTCTTTCATTTTTTCTGCATTACCTGTTGCAAAAATTATTTTTTTCATAGAGACACCTTCTTTTCTGTTTTTCTTGGAGGCTTAGGACCAAGGAACTGATAAAAATACGTCTTAAGCATACCATTATATATCTTTCTGTTCTTATCGGCCTTTCGTCCTATATCGTTTTCTGCCCTGTCATAAGAAGTGATCATATACATAGACCACTTATCCAGATTGTGGAAGCTTTCTCCCAGATCTCTGTAAATAGCCGGAAGTGCTTCCCTCTCTTCCAGTCTTTCTCCATAAGGCGGATTTGTAATAATAAAACCGTATGGTTTGGAATGGCGCAGTTGTGCCACAGGTCTTTGCTGAAGATGGATCAGCTTGTCTACTTTCGCCATTTTTGCATTGGATCTGGCTGCCTTCAGGGCTTCCGGATCAATGTCATAGCCCTGGATATCTGTTTCGATATCCATTTTTACACGGTCCATAGCTTCTTCCTTTGCCTGATACCAGCAGCCTCTTGGCACAAGGTGTCTCCACTGCTCTGCAAGGAATGACCGGTTCATGCCCGGAGCCATATCTGCTGCGATCATTGCAGCCTCAATGGGAAACGTACCACTGCCACAAAAAGGATCTACCAGGATCCTGTCCTTATTCCAGGGGGTAAGAAGGATCAGGGCAGAAGCCAGTGTCTCTGTGATCGGTGCTTTTACAGTCATCTGCCGATAGCCTCTCTTATGAAGGGAAACTCCGGATGTATCAATTCCAATCGTAGCAATATCCTTCATAAAAGAAACCCTGATAGGGAATTCCGGCCCGTCCTCCGGGAACCAGGAAATGTGATAAACCTCTTTCAGACGCTCTACAATGGCTTTTTTCATAATAGACTGGATATCGGAGGGGCTGAACAGCTTGCTTTTGATAGAATTGGCTTTTGCCACCCAGAAGCGCCCATCCTTTGGGATATATTTTTCCCAGGAAATAGCTTTTGTTTTCTCAAAAAGCTCATCAAAGGTAACTGCTTTTACTTCTCCTGCCTTCAGAAGAATCCTTTCAGTTGTACGCAGGAAGATATTTGCATCTGCAATTCCTTGTGCATCTGCCAGAAAAGTAACCTTTCCATCCTCCACCTTACTGATCTCATATCCCAGATCCAGGATCTCTCTTTTCAGTACCGCCTCCAGGCCAAAATGGCAGGGTGCGATCAGTTCATATTTTTCCATGAATATTCCTTTCTTCTGATGATCATGAAAGCTTCAGGCTTTTCACTGTATTTCCTTCAAAGTCCCGGATAGAAAAAACTCCGTCCTCATATACTGCATAGGTAGGCGGATTTCCTTCTTTCGGGATGGAAACAGAACCTGGGTCCAGAAGAATATATCCGTCCCTTTTTTCTGCTTTCAGTACATGGGTATGACCATGGATCAAAATGTCACCTGCCATCAGTGGTGGAAGATGATCCTGATTGTATACATGTCCATGGGTCGCAAAAAATGTCAGATCATCAATAGCTAAAATGCAATAGTCTGCCAGAACCGGAAAATCCAGTACCATCTGGTCAACCTCTGCTTCACAATTGCCCCGGACTGCATAAATCTGGTTTTTCATTTCATTCAGCATGGAGATCACCTGCTTTGGCGCATATTCCTTTGGCAGGTCATTACGTGGGCCATGATAAAGCAGATCGCCCAGCAGCACCAGGCGCTCTGCCCCTTCTTTCTCGTATGCTTCCAGCATTTTCCTGCAATAATATGCAGAACCGTGGATATCAGATGCAAACATGTATTTCATGAAAAGTTCTCCTCATTAAAAATAATTTAAAATCGTAAGTATCTTTTTACATATTCTCTTTTACATTATCACGGTTAGCCGGAAATTACAAGGTTTCTTCCCCGATATGCAGGGAATCCGCCAATCACGGATCTGGTTCTGTATCCCTTTACAGCCAGCTCCTTTGCCACCTTCAGGCTTGCACCTCCACGGTCGCAGTAAAACACAAGGATTTTCCCTTCCGGAAGTTCCACGGAAAGTCTTCCTGTTTCCATATATTCTTCATAAGGCGCATTTACTGCACCTTTTACATGACTTTTTTCATATTCTTCTTTTCCCCGTAAATCTATGATCAATGCGTCTTTGCGTCCCACATAATAATCCAGCATTTTCGCTGACATTGTTTCAACGGGAAACATAAGAAACTCCTTTTTGTTATATAATATGCATCCCGCCTTCAAAATGAGTGTGTGAATGCTTGGGCTTTTCAGAAAGAGTGTGTGAATGCTTCGCCCTTATCGGGGATGCGCTTTCTCCACGGAAAAGGGGATGCTGCGCTAGCAGCATCCCCAATCTGAAAATCCGTCTTAGTACCGGTCTTCTTCCCGGTCGTATTCATCTTCTGTTTTATTTTTATTCTTGTCAGAAGTGTTTGCATTTCTGCAGTTCTTTGTATCCATTGCATTTTTATTGTAGTTTTTGTTGGATCCGTTTACATTTCCCATAGAATTTCTGCTGTTTCTGCTTTCATTTTCATAATTCTTTGCCATTTAATCATTCCTCCTGTTGCAGATTAATTTCATTACGTTGTTCATTATCTCCAAAAGCAGGTGGAATATTCATCAAAATGATATTGATTTTTTTTCCATTTTATATTATAATCTAATCTGTAAAAAGAATTTACCCTTCAAAAATTTTTTTTACATAACCCCTTATTTAATTATTTATACTCCCCTCGAAACACCCGGTAGCTCCCCTACCGGGTGTTTCTCTTTGGATTTATAAGGGTCTGCGGGATTTTGCGTGCGGGATTTTGGGGTTCAACATAATTGTTTTTTTCTTTCTTCCCATGTATAATTAAGTAAGAAAATACGCAAGTTAATAAGCAAGTTAGTTTTTATGCACGGAGGCATCTTATGGGAGATTACACACCGCCTTTTACCATTACCAACGAAATACTAACGTATGTATCCTCTATTTCCGAGAAAATCGGACGCATTACAGCTACCAGCAGCCTGGAATCCAAGACGCACCTTAGACGAAACAACCGCATTAAATCCATCCACTCATCTCTGAAAATTGAAGCCAACTCACTTTCTTTAGGACAGGTTCGGGATGTAATAGGAGGCAAAACAGTCCTTGGAAAGCAAACAGAAATCCAGGAAGTAAAAAACGCATACGAAGCTTATGAACACCTGTCAGAGATTAACCCTTACAATATTAAAGATTTAAAAACACTTCACGGCATAATGACCAGATATCTTATAAATGAATCTGGGGACTTCAGGCATGGCGAAGAAGGTGTTTTTAATGGTGAGCAATGTATTTTCATGGCTCCGCCCGCACACCTTGTTCCAGGATTAATGAAGGATCTTTTTAACTGGATGAATGAATCCAGAACCACGATCCATCCTTTAATTCTTGCCAGCATATTCCACTATGAATTTGTTTTTATCCATCCCTTCTCTGATGGAAACGGCAGAATGGCAAGGCTATGGCATACCGCTATTCTTGCAAAATGGAAGCCTATATTTGAATATATTCCTATCGAAAGCCAGATTGAGAAATTCCAGACTGAATATTATGACGCAATCGCCCAATGTCATAGGGAGGGCTCTTCCACTGTTTTTATTGAGTTTATGCTGTCACAGATTGATAAAATCCTGGATTCCATCCCAGCCCAGATCAATGAAGAAAACCATCTGCTCTCAGATTATGTTCAGAAACTGCTTTCTGTAATGGAATATGACATTCCTTATACCAGCAGCGCACTGATGGAAAAACTAGATTTGAAATCAAAAGAAACATTCCGAAAAAATTATTTACATCCTGCCATTAAGCTTAAT
>ONBN01000034.1 GCA_900316115.1 uncultured Eubacteriales bacterium | reverse complement strand
TTCCATGCCATCGGCGCAGCAAACAACCTGCTTGCAGCAATGATCGACAACCATATTTTCCAGGGAAATGCACTGAACATTGACCCACGTAAGATCACCTGGAGAAGATGTGTAGACATGAACGACCGTCAGCTTCGTAATGTAGTAGACGGCCTGGGCGGAAGAACAAACGGTATGCCTCGTGAAGATGGATATGACATTACGGTTGCATCTGAGATCATGGCTGTTCTTTGCCTTGCAAGCGATATCAAAGATCTGAAAGAGCGTCTTTCCAGAATCATCATCGGATATACATATGGCAAACCATCAGAGCAGAAGCCTGTAACAGCAGGTGACCTTCATGCAGAGGGTGCTATGACTGCACTTCTTAAGGATGCCCTGAAGCCAAACCTTGTACAGACACTGGAGCATGTACCGGCTATCGTGCACGGCGGACCATTCGCAAACATCGCTCATGGATGTAACTCTGTAACAGCTACAAAGATGTGTATGAAACTGGCTGATTACACCATCACAGAGGCTGGATTTGGTGCTGACCTTGGAGCAGAGAAATTCCTTGACATCAAATGCCGTATGGCAGGCCTGAAACCAAACGCAGTTGTGATCGTTGCTACTGTACGTGCACTGAAATACAACGGCGGTGTTGCTAAGGCTGACCTGAATAACGAGAACCTGGAAGCACTGGAAAAAGGTCTTCCAAACCTTCTGAAACATGTAAGCAATATCCGCAACGTATACAAACTGCCATGCGTAGTTGCTATCAACGCATTCCCAACAGATACAAAGGCAGAGCTTGACCTTGTAGAAGCAAAATGTAAAGAACTTGGCGTAAACGTAGCACTTTCCGAAGTATGGGCAAAGGGCGGCGAAGGCGGCCTGAAGCTTGCTGAAGAAGTAGTACGTCTTTGCGAAGAACCAAACGACTTCACATATTCCTATGAACTGGAAGGCTCCATTGAGGACAAACTTAACCAGATCGTTCAGAAGATCTATGGCGGCAAGAGAGTTGTTCTTACAGCAAATGCCCAGAAACAGGCAAAACAGTTAGAGGCTCTTGGCTTTGGCAACTGCCCAATCTGTGTAGCTAAGACACAGTACAGCCTGACAGATGACCAGACCAAGCTTGGTGCTCCTACTGACTTTGAGGTAACAGTACGTAACCTGAAGATTTCTGCAGGTGCTGGCTTCATCGTAGCACTTACCGGCGAGATCATGACCATGCCAGGACTTCCGAAAGTACCGGCTGCTGAGAAGATTGACGTAGATGAGAACGGAAAGATCACAGGTCTTTTCTAATAAATGAGCATTTTCCCAATTCAGTCTTGACAAATGCTCCCTCTTATAGATATAATATTTTCAATAAGAGGGAGTAGCTGCCACAGGCATGAAGATTTATCAAGTTTTCATCCAGTGGATTTTCAGGCGTCAGAACGGTCACAGATGCAGTGACCCGCCGAAAGTTGAAATAGCAAGACTTTTATTACAGTATGTTTGCAGTGCATTCAGCAGATACTGTAATAAAAGTCTTTTTTATTTACTATAAAAATCCCGGACAACCATGAATGAACCATGCTTGTTCTCGCTTCTCCCTTACAAAATCCATTTTTCAGGAGGAAAATCATGAGTTTTTTAATTGAAGGAGTCCAGGCTCTCACCTGGCAGCAGGTCGTTATGTACGCAGTAGGTATCCTGCTGATCTATCTGGCAATCGAAAAAGATTATGAACCATCCCTGCTTTTACCAATGGGCTTTGGCGCTATCCTGGTCAATCTTCCTTTTACCGGTGTTCTTGACCAGACCCTTCAGGGCGGTATCCAGGCCAACGGCGTGATCGAATGGCTGTATAATGTGGGGATCAACGCATCAGAGGCTATGCCCATCCTGCTGTTTATCGGTATTGGTGCCATGATCGATTTCGGTCCCCTGCTTTCCACCCCTCAGATGTTTTTATTTGGAGCAGGTGCACAGTTCGGTATCTTTGCAGCAATCCTGCTGGCAACCGTTCTTGGATTTGACCTGAAGGACGCAGCCTCCATTGGTATCATCGGTGCAGCTGACGGCCCTACCTCCATTCTGGTATCCCAGGTCCTGCACTCCAAGTATATAGGCGCCATAGCCGTAGCCGCCTATTCCTACATGGCTCTGGTTCCCATTATCCAGCCCTTTGCCATCCGGCTTGTTACAACAAAAAAAGAGCGTCAGATCCATATGGAATACAATCCAGCCTCTGTTTCCAGGAAAATGCGTATTGCATTCCCTATCGTTGTTACCATGATCGTTGGACTGGTAGCACCACAGTCTGTTGCCCTTGTAGGATTCCTGATGTTTGGTAATCTAATCCGTGAGTGCGGTGTACTTGGCACTATGTCCGACACCGCCCAGAATACACTTGCCAATCTGATCACCCTGCTGCTTGGTATCTCCATTTCCTTCAGCATGCGTGCTGAATATTTTGTAACCAAAGGCACTTTAATGGTTATGTTGATCGGACTTTTCGCCTTTGTGATGGACTCTGTAGGCGGTGTGCTTCTTGCCAAATTTATGAACCTGTTCCTTAAGAAAAAGATCAATCCTATGGTAGGCGCAGCCGGGATCTCCGCATTCCCAATGTCCTCCCGTGTGATCCAGAAAATGGCTCTTGAAGAGGATCCTACCAATGTTATCCTGATGCATGCGGCAGGTGCCAATGTATCCGGCCAGATTGCCTCTGTGATCGCAGGTGGACTTGTGATCAATCTGGTAACAAGCATGCTTTAAAGATTTGTAATTATAGTGTATGATAATATATAACCGTAGGAGGGAAAATCAATGAATACAGACAATATAATGGCAGCCCTTGAGATCATGTGGAAGGGAATGGCCGGCATTTTCGTAGCGATCATATTAATCATGCTTTGTGTCTGGGTCATGGGAAGGTTAGGTAAAAAGTAATGGAATACAAGCTGATGGCAGTGGATATGGACGGAACTCTTTTAAATGATTCCAAGGAGATTTCCCCCAGAACCGCTCAGGCAATCAAAAAAGCTGTTGCACAGGGATTTCTTTTTACCCTGTGCACAGGACGCCCCATCCAGGGTGTGGAAAGATACAGTCAGTTTCTTGGACTTCAGGCTCCTCTGATCACCTACAATGGAGCAATGATCATCCGCTCCGACACAAAGGAGATCCTGTACAAACAGGAGCTTTTACCAGAGGATATACATAAGATCTTAAAATTCGGCCGTGATTATGATACTACCATGTGCATCTGGTCAGGCAATCGTCTTTATGGAAATGTGTTGAATGACCGGATCCATGCATATAAAAAAAATGCAGGCCTGGAGCCTGTGCTTATGGAGGATGAAGAACTTCTGATCCGCCAGGGTGTTACCAAAATCCTGTGGATCGATACAGAAGAAAAGATACAGCAGATCCAGGAAGAAATCCCTGATGATGCTTTTTCCCAGGTAACTTTCTGTACCTCACAGACCACTTATCTGGAATTTTTCAACAGTCAGGTATCCAAGGCAAAAGCCATGGAACGGCTTGGACAGCTTTTCAATATCCGTCAGGAAGAAATGATCGCTGTAGGCGATGGTCTGAATGACCTTCCTATGATCGAATACGCAGGTCTTGGGGTTGCCATGGAAAATGCACAGGCCCAGGTAAAAACCCGGGCCCAGTACATCACCGCTTCCAATGAGGAAGACGGTGTTGGTAAAGTTCTTGAAAAATTTGTTTTAAAATAAAGGCTTCATAGTTGGATACAGTTCACGGAATTTCTGGTATCTTGCTTCATACTTTTCCACAAGAGCAGGCTCCGGTTCCACAGTATCCACAATCTTGGTAAGCTTCTTTCCAATGGTCTCCACATCCGGGTAGGCGCCGCAGCCAACTGCTGCAAGCATGGCGCCGCCCAGTGAGGGACCTTCTTCTACTTCCAGTACATCCACCTTAAGATTCATAATATTGGCGATCATCTTTTTCCAGAGCGGGCTCTTTGCGCCACCACCGCAGATCTTTGTACGCTCTATCTTGATCCCCAGGCTTCTTGCCACTTCCAGGGAATCCCGAAGGCCAAATGCAACACCTTCCAGCACAGCCTGTGTCATATCGGCTCTTGTAGTATCCATAGTCATGCCAAAGAATACGCCTCTTGCGTCCGGGTTGTTATGAGGAGAACGCTCTCCCATCAGATAAGGCAGGAAGTATACGTGATTCTCTCCCAGTTCTTTGATCGGTGCCTGCTCTGCACCATAATCCTTTGTTCCAAGGATCTCTTCTGACCACCATTTATTGCAGGAAGCTGCACTGAGCATACATCCCATCAGATGATAGCTGCCATCTGCATGGCAGAAAGAATGAAGTGCATTATTCTGGTCTACACCAAATTCCTTGCTGGAAATAAAAATGGTTCCTGAAGTACCAAGGGAAATATTACACTGTCCATCTCCTACAGTACCTGTACCAACCGCAGCTGCCGCATTGTCTCCGGCTCCAGCCACAATCTTCACCTCCGGTGAAAAACCAAGCTCTGCTGCCAGTTCCGGCTTCAATGTACCTACAACCTCCCAGCTTTCATACAGCTTTGGAAGCTGTTCCTTAGTGATTCCGCAGATCTGAATCATTTCTTCAGACCAGCATCTGTTCTTCACATCCAGAAGAAGCATACCGGATGCATCAGATACATCTGTGCAGAAGGAACCGGACAGACGATAAGCCAGATAATCCTTTGGAAGCATGATCTTTACGATCTTTGCAAAATTCTCAGGCTCATTTTTCTTCATCCACAGGATCTTTGGTGCTGTAAAGCCTGCAAAAGCAATATTTGCAGTATAGGCAGACAGCTTGTCCTTACCGATCACCTGATTCAGATAATCGGTCTCCTCACCTGTACGTCCATCATTCCACAGGATTGCAGGACGGATCACCTGATCCTCCTTGTCCAGTGTTACCAGACCATGCATCTGACCGCCAAAGCCTATGCCTGCCACCTGGGATCTGTCGATCCCGGCGGTCAGTTCTTTCATTCCCTCCATGCTTTTTTCAAACCAGTCAGAAGGATTCTGCTCTGACCAGCCTGGATGTGGGAAATATAATGGATATTCTTTTGATACAATGTTACAGATCTTTCCGGACTCTTCCATAAGAAGAAGCTTTACAGCGGAAGTGCCCAGGTCAATGCCGATATAATACATGCTAAATTACCCCCATGGATTCTCAGTCGGATATCTTACGCCTGCAGGCTGGTTGTATCCGATCTCATCTACCGGAACTCCGATATACTTAAATACTTCAAACAGTGCTTTTCCGTAATGTCCGAATGCAACTGCGCCATGATGCGGGAAGTTCTTCTCGATCAGTACGTGGCGGTAGAAGCGTCCCATCTCCGGAATTGCAAAAATACCAATGGATCCAAAGGAACGGGTTGCAACCGGCAGGATCTCGCCATGTGCAATATAAGCACGAAGCTTGTTGTCAGAGGTACTCTGCAGACGATAGAATGTAATATCTCCAGGAACCAGATCGCCTTCCAGTGTGCCCTGTGTTACTTCCTCAGGCAGGCTTCTTGCCATGATCATCTGATATTTCATTGTGCAGGAGGACAGCTTGCCGGCTGCTGTGTTTCCACAGTGGAATCCCATAAAGGTATCCTTCTGTGTATAATTGAATTTGCCCTTGATATCGCTTGCATACATATCGTTTGGTACTGTATTGTTGATGTCAAGAAGTGTTACAGTATCGTTGCTGACTACAGCACCGATGTACTCACTTAATGCACCGTAAATATCAACCTCACAGGATACCGGGATGCCCTGTGCTGCAAGACGTCCGTTTACATAGCATGGAACAAATCCGAACTGTGTCTGGAATGCAGGCCAGCATTTTCCTGCAATGGCAACAAATTTACGATAGCCTCTATGCTCCTCTACCCAATCCTTTAATGTCAGTTCATACTGTGCAAGTTTTGGCAGGATCTCCGGTTTCTTATTGCCAGCACCCAGCTCTGCTGCCATCTCTTCTGCCAGTGCAGGGATCCTTTCGTCTCCTGCGTGCTTGTTGAATGCTTCAAAAAGATCAAGCTCAGAGTTCTCCTCGATCTCAACGCCAAGGTTGTACAGCTGCTGGATCGGTGCATTACATGCAAGGAAGTTCAGCGGACGAGGTCCAAAGCTGATGATCTTAAGGTTGTTCAGTGCATATACAGCCTTTGCAACCGGAACAAAATCATGGATCATGTCTGCACATTCTTCTGCATTTCCAACCGGATATTCCGGAATATAAGCTTTCACATTGCGAAGCTTCAGATTGTAGCTTGCATTTAACATACCGCAGTATGCGTCTCCACGGCCCTGTACCAGGTCATCCCCTGACTCCTCTGCTGCTGCCAGGAACATCTTTGGTCCCTCAAAATGCTTTGCAAGCAGAGTCTCGGAAATCTCAGGTCCGAAGTTACCAAGGTAAACAGCCAGTGCATTACAGCCGGCAGCCTTAATATCCTCCAGTGCCTGTACCATATGGATCTCGCTTTCTACGATACAGACTGGGCACTCATAAATCTCAGAAGCATCATATTTCTCTGTGTAAGCCTTAACCAGTGCTTCTCTTCTTGTAACGGAAAGAGATTCCGGAAAGCAGTCCCTGCTTACTGCAACAATTCCGATCTTGATCTGTGGCATATTATTTAACATGATATTATCCTCCTTATTCTTCATCCAATGAAATATTTTTACCTTTTAAGCCGTTAAATGCACCCTGGATCTTTGCATCCTCATGTGCGATCAGCCATTTATTCTTAGCTGTCTGAAGTCTGTCTTCCCCATCTGTCTCTGTCTGGAAAGTCAGCTCTGTATTTGTCCCTCTTGGAAGAACTACCACACACTGGAAACCTGCATCATTTACATGACATGGTGCATAATGAAGTGTAGTGGCATAAACCTCAATGCCAGTGCCTGCCGGTACCAGATAAGCTTCAATATTTGCTGTGTCATATGTAAAATCCGGTTCAATATCCTGCTGATGTCCGATCAGCAGCACCAGATCTGTCACAGCCACATTGATCTCTGAATTACGGTGATATTCCACTGCGTTCAGCTTCCGGTTGTGTCCGTTGCAATATCCGATCTCAATAGGAAGTCCGCCATAGCCTTTGTTCTGCAGTTCCTTGGCCACATCCATGCTTTCCAGTTCTTCTACGGAAGCTACATAGATCACATTTTCCGGTACAGGTGTATGCTTCATCTCCCTGATCAGTGCTGTAAAATCATACCCCTCCAGAACCTTTCCATATTTGCGGAAAGATGCATCTGTTACATTTTGAATCTTCACCACTTAACCTCCTTGCCATAAGTTTTTTTCCTGTTTGTTATCCTGTTTATTGATGATGAAAGAATCCTGCTTGCAGGATTCACCGCCTGCGGCGGGTCGCTTTGAGCGACATCTACCCTTCCGCCGCAGTGTGCTCCTGCCCGGAGGGCTTTTTCATGTCATAGGAAATTACTTTGTAATGTTCCTATGACATGAAAAAGCATACCATAAACAGGTATGCTTTTCGCCTTTTTTATTGTCTATTCCATGTCACTTTTTTGACCTTTTTTCTCTTTCCACTGCACTTGGCAGAATCTGGTATCTTTTTTGGAATTCCTTTGCAAAAGCCCGGTTGCTGGCAAAGCCATTGTCCAGTGCTATCTGGCTTATGGTATGGTCTGTATTCATCAGTTCCCTGTACGCATATGCCATCCGGATGTCCTGAAGATATGACTTAAAATTGACTTTTGCATATTTTTTGAACATTCGCGACAAATAGGCCTCTGAGTACCCGAAAAGAGCGGCCATATCTGAAAGCTTCAAGTCTTCCCTGTAATGATCCCGCATATAGGAAGTGATCTTGGACAATGCATCCAATCTGCGGCTGGCATGGATCTCCTGCCTGGCAGCCTCTGACTCACGGTAATCCCGTATCATAAGAAACAGGATATTGTAATACAATGCCATGGTCCGAAACTCGTATCCGTCCCCCTCCTGATGGTACACATTATAAAGCTCTTCCACGAAAAAAGCCAGCTTCCGGTTATCCGGAATCTTCTCATCCTGCCTTCCTCCCATACGGGCAGCACTTTTGAAACGGATAAACCTTTGGGCAGTAAAATAATCCTCAAACTGCTTCAAAGGGATCTGCAGCACTATAGTCCTGTTCCTGTCCGGTGCCTGCACAGAATGGATCTCATTGGAATTGATAATGATCAGTTCACCGGCTTCCAGCGGATACTCCTGGTCATTCAAAAAGAAGGAAAGATGACCTTCCTGCACAGCAAAAATCTCTACAGACGTATGCCAGTGCTTTTCCCTTGCATAATTCCCGTTCATTCCTTCAAATATAAAAAGTTTAAAAGGCACCCCTTCATTTGGGATGATCAGTTCATGCTGAAATTCCATGTGTATTTATACCTTCTTTTTCAAATCCGCTATTGTTTTCCTCTTAAAGATTTTCTATAATGATAACAGGATTGCATTGTGCGCTGCACTTTTGCAATCATATCTTCTATTGGAGGCCACTATGAAATTTATTTATCCTGCAGTTTTTAAAAAAACAGAAAACGGCACATACCACGGCTACTTCCCGGATCTGGAAAGCTGTTACGGAGACGGAGATACTTTGGATGAAGCCATTGAAAATGCCAATGCGGCAGCTTATGACTGGATCACCCTGGAGCTTGCAGAAGAAGAGCCTGCAATGCCCCCTATCTCAGATGAAAGCGACCTTGACCTTGAAGAAGGAGAGATCGTCCGCAATATCTCTGTAAATATCCGCTTTTATGAAGGCTGGGACGAATGATCGTCCCAGCTTTTTCTATCTGGCTCGACCAGTCATATGGATGCTGAATTCATACCGTTCGCCAACCAGCTTATTATCAACATATTCAAAGGGGCCTTTCTCCGTATAACCGATCCTCCGGCTTCGCATCAGGGCTGCCCCCTGTTTCAGATGGAGCACCTGGGCTTCCAGATAATCAGCATTCACAGCTGAGAATGTATCATCTGCCTCTGTTACCACTACTCCATATGTATTTTCCAGGAAATTATACAAGCCAACAAATTTGCCCGCATACTGCTCAAAACCGGGGATCTGATCCTTTACAAGGTAATTCTTCATAAGGGCAATAGGCTTATCGTCTGCACAAAGAATCCTCTGGATCAGATAGACCGTCTCCTCAGGCTCCAGTTCCAGTTTCTCCCGCACTACCTCAGGCGGCTGGACCAACTGGATATTTACCCCTTCCACTGTGATGGTATATCCTTTTCTTTTTAATGTTTCTGTGATAGAAGTGACTGTATTCAGCTGCTGAGTCGTTGAGATGTCCCGTACTTCCGTGCCTTTACCCTGAACCACTTTTACATAGCCATCATCAGACAGCATGGCGATCGCCCGTCGCACAGTGATCCTGCTCACAGCATAAATTTTCTCCAGGTCACGTTCTGTAGGAAGAAGCATCCCCGGTTTGTAAGCTCCCTCCTTGATCAGCTTCTTAATACTAAGATAAACCGTCATATAAGCTGTTACTTTTTGCATATTCTTCTCCGCAATTCCTTTTAAAATCTGAAGTGTAATTTATACTATTCTCTTCTATATTATCCTATTTTCCAGATAATGTAAACACATTAGGTCTGGATCAGGGGACAAAAACTTACAAAAAAGCGCCGGAATACAGGACTTTTAAGGCCCGGCACTCCGACGCTGCCAAAAGATCCATCCGCTGTATTTTGTGCCTGTACCAGTTGCCGCAGCGAAAATCTCTTAAAATCATAAAGTCTTTTTAAATCATATTTTCTTTCATGTAATCTCCCACATCTGCCAGTACCTGGCTTGTATAAGAGAATACCTTCATAAGTTTCTCATATTTCTCTGCTTTTTCCTGCTCAGGATTACATTCCAGTTCTTTTACGTGAAGCTTCTCGATAATACTGTAATCCTCCAGAACCCCCACTGCTTTTGCAGCAATGGCAGCTGCACCGATAGACGCAGCATTCTGGTCAATGTTTGTCTTGATGATCGGTCTGTTAAATACATCTGCAAACATCTGCATCCAGTATGGATTTTTGGCTCCACCGCCACAGAACTGGATTCCTTTTTCCAGTGCCGCATGTCTCTCCAGCTCATCCAGGGACAGTTTCAGGTTCATGGCGATTCCTTCCATAGCTGCATGTACCAGCTCTGCCCTTCCTGTTCCAAGATTCAGTCCCAGGAAAGCCCCACGGATGTTTACGGATTTATCCTGTGAAGTACCTCCTGCAAGGCTTGGATTAAATATAACCCCATTGGATCCAGGGGGAAGCTCCCTGATTTCTTCGGTCATCATTCCATATGGATCCTCTTTTTCAAGAAGGTCCTTACAAAGTGTATCCCGCACCCACCTAAAAGAGCTTCCTCCTGCAAAGATAGAGAAGGCAGATGTATACATATTCTCCTGAATATGTGCGAATACATATGGTTTTGTCTTGAAATCCAATACAGGTTCTTTTGTATTTACAGCGATCCAGGAAGAGGAGCCAAGAGAGGTGTAGACTCTTCCTTCCCTTCCGCCAACACTCCCCAGGGCCATGCAGGCATTGTCCACGCCACCGCAGGCTACCTTTGTTCCAGGAGCAAGACCGGTCTGTGCAGCCGCTTCCTCAGTAACCTCTCCCACGATTCCATGGGAAGGGATGATCTTTGGAAAGATTTCTTTACTGATACCTGCTGCTGCAAGGATCTCATCAGACATTTTTCTTTTTTTCAGGTCATAAGCACCTGTACCGGATGCATAGGAATCATCCATATACATCTTTCCAGTCAGCTTATAGTTGATAAAATCTTTGGATCCCAGTACCTTCCAGGTTTTTTCATAAACCTGGGGCTGGTTCTTCTTCATCCACATCAGCTTGAAAATGGAATAGCATGGAGCCGGAAATCCGTTGCCTGTCCGCATATACCAGTCTTCTTCGCTGAAGCTTTCAAAAAACTCTTTTGCTTCCTCTTCTGCTCTTGTATCAGACCAGATGGGAACCATCTGAAGAAGCATATTCCCATCCTTATCCATAGGAACTGTTACCAGACTATGGCCGCTAAGTGCAAGGCTTACGATCTCTGCCGGATCTGTTCCTGTTTCCTCCAGCAGCTTTCTTGTGCTCTTTGCCACTCCGTTCCACCAGTCCTCGGGAGCCTGCTCATGGAAGTTCCCGCCGGTATATTTTGTCCCATATTCAATAAATGTATTTGCAAGTACACCCAGCTGTTTGTCAAAAAGACTTGCCTTTACACCGCCTGTTCCAAGATCATATGAAATAAACTTCTTCATGCCTGTCACCACACTTATGCTATATTATTGTCTGGAAAATTCTTCACAGATTGTTACACCGTTGCTTGTACCAATACGCTCTGCGCCTGCATCGATCATCTTCTTGCAGGTTTCCCAGTCACGGATACCGCCGGCTGCTTTTACTTTAACTTCTTCTCCAACAGTATCCTTCATCAGTTTTACATCCTCAGGTGTTGCTCCTGAAGTACCAAATCCTGTACTTGTCTTAATAAAATCAGGTTTTACTTCTTTTGCGATCAGAGCCGCACGCTTGATCTCTTCTTTTGTCAGATAGCAGTTCTCAAAGATTACTTTGGAGAGAACCCCTGCTTTATGGCAGATCCCCACGATGGTTTCCATCTCTTTTTTGATGTACTCACCATCGCCCATTTTCAGTTTGCCGATATTCAGTACATAATCGATCTCATCTGCGCCTTCTTTGATCGCCTGCTCTGTTTCAAAAGCCTTTGTCTCAATGGTGGTCTGTCCCAGAGGGAAAGAAATTGCAGCGCCTACATGTACCTTGCAGCCTTCCAGCAGCTCTTTGCACATTTTTACAGGATAAGAGTTGATAGCTACCATTGCAAAGCCATTCTCTCTTGCCTCACCGCAAAGCTTCTCAAAATCTGCCTTTGTTGCATATGCTTTCAGAAATGTATGGTCGATCATACCTGCCAGCTGCTCTCTTGTAATCTCATTACTGTTCATTTTTTCATCCTCCTGATTTTGTCTGTCATTTTCTGTCGTTTTTACTGTTTTTACACATTTACATTTTTACACATTCACATTGTTACATATTCAAATTGTTGCATATTCAAATTTCTATTACATATTCTTATTCAAAGCTCTGTACGATCTCAAGTGCTGATTTTGTTCCGATACCGAAACGCTCCACACCCATGTCAACCATTGCAAGGAAATCCTCTTTTGTACGGATACTGCCGGCTACTTTCAGTTTGATCTTTCCTCTTGTAAAGTCTTTGATCTTGCGGATTCTTTCCAGATCAAGTGGTGCCGGTACCCAGCCTGTACCTGTTTTCACAAAGTCTGCGCCGGATGCGATCACAAGCTCGCATGCCTTCAGCATTTCTTCATCTGTAAGACAGTTGATCTCAATGATCACTTTTGTAAGGATATTGGAAGGGATCACACTGAGCACTTCTTTCAGCTCATTTTCCACATAATCATACTCGCCGCTTTTCAGCTTTCCAACATTCATTACAACATCGATTTCCTGAGCTCCGTCTTCTACCAGTTTCTTGGCTTCCATTACTTTAATTTCTGTGCAATGGCCGCCGCCTGGGAATCCAGCCGGGCCTCCTACATAAATATCCGGCTCGTCCTTCAGCATTTCTGCCACTGTCTTTGTCCAGCTTGGAAGGGCATGGACATTAATGAATTTATATTTTTTTGCGATGTCCACCACTTCCTGAATATCCTTCAGTCCATGATGGGTTCTGACTGCACTGATGTCAATCAGTCTGGCTGCTTCATATGCGTTCATTCTCTCCACTCCTTTTTCATAATTTTTCCGGTGCTTCCTCTACAACACCGATTTCCAGTTCAAACAATTTCTCCTCGCCAGGCTGTATGTATTCCAGTTCTCCACGTCTGCGCACAACGTCTCTTCCTTCCGGAATCGCATTGGACGGCTCCAGTCCTACCACATAGTCTCCTTCTCCCATCATCTTCCATTCTCCGAAATGGGAAAACTGCTCAGTTGAAAAAGCTACATATGCACCCAGATTTACATCTGGATTATAAAGGACGGCTTTCGTCTCCTTACCTGGCATCTTGTGATAAAATACCTGTTCTGCATAATCATGGGTAGGTTTCTGGAATTCAAAGCATTTCTCAACCACACCCTCACTGTCTCTTGCTGCCACTGTAGTACCTTCCGGCTCTACCAGAATGGTGTTTTCACTGACGATGGGATACCCGAAGTTGCAGTGATACAGAAGCATAAACGGCTGCTGGTTAAAGCCCTGGTTCTGGATCCTGTCTGTGATCTTCAGGCTTTTGCCTCCCAGCTTTGTCTCAATCTCTCTTATAAGTACGATATTCTCACCAAATACACTGCTCTCTCTTACCTGTCCACGGACCTTCAGGATATATTCGTCTCCGTCCCAGTATTTCTCAATGCATACACCGTCTGCCGGTGTGTTGCTGATCCTGCCATGAAGGCCAAGGGTCTGTCCCTCATCCTCGCAGGGTGCTCCGAAATAAGTCAGTCCACAGGTTGTTACAAGTCCGCAGAAAAATCCACGAAGGAAAGACAGTCCATCTTTCTCAAAGTATGCAGGATGTGTAACACCAGTCTTGCTGATAAAGGAAAGTGCTTTTCCTTTATACTCAGCCCAGGCAATATCCATGCCTCTTGTAGGAAGGACTGTAAAATGCAGTCCTCCACCGGTTTTCACTTCAATAGCACGCACACCATCTGCTTTTCCTTCTGAAAGGACGCATGGTCTTGCGTCTGCGATCTGTGAAGGATCGCCAACATATTTCATAAATTCATCTTTTGTCAGTTTTTTTCCATATAATTCCATTTACATCCTCCTTAAAGCTTTGCAAGCTCGTCTCCCATGTCACAAAGTATGTCAGTAAACCGATTATAAAGATCCATCTCTTTATTATAAAATTCCACATTTTCAGGAATAGGTTTTACGTATTCTTCTACCTGATGAAGCGCATCAATCCGCTCAAAGTCTTCCCATATGCCAGCACCAACTGCTGCACATGCTGCTGCTCCAAGAGCTGCTGCCTGCTGATCGATATTTGTCTTCACCACATTCATTCCATAAATATCTGCATAGATCTGTCTCCACAGGGAAGACTTGGAACCGCCTCCTACAAGAAGCATTTCATCTCCCACATTTGTCAGCTTACGGATCTCATCCAGACAGGAACGAAGTCCCATAGTGATGCCTTCCATAGTTGCCCGGATCACATCTGCCCTTGTATGGATCAGATCCAGGCCAATATAAGACCCTCTTAAGTTATAGCTTTTATTCATAGGCATTCCACCGCCAAGACTTGGGTTAAAGATCAGTCTGTTGGCTCCTACCGGAGATTTGGCTGCCTCACGGGTCATATAATCATATTCGTCATCCCCTGTTTCTTTTGCTGCTGCAGTAAACTCATGTGCCAGCTGATCCCTGAACCAGCGGAATGCGGTTCCGCCTGCTGTCACACAAAGTGCAGATGCATAAAAACCAGGTACTACATGAGTAAATACATAAGGTCTTGTATTTACATCCAGAAGAGGCTCTGTAGATGATACAGCAATCCAGGATGAGGAACCAAGAGAATTGTATGCCCTGCCCTCTTTAAAGGCTTTTGCACCAAGTGCCATACAGGAATTGTCCACTCCACCGCAGACTACCTTTACACCTGCTTTCAGTCCCAAGCATCTGGCTGCTTCTTCTGTCATCTCGCCTACTACATCTGTAGATTTGATCACCTCAGGGAAAAGATCCCTGTCAAATCCCATTGCATCTATCAATTCATCTGAATAATCCCATTTCAGAAGATCCCACACACCGCATCCGGATGCATAAGATGGATCTGTGCAGAGTCTTCCAGTCAGTTTAAAGTTGATATAATCCTTTGTTCCGATAATCTTCTTTGTTTTCTTAAACATTTCAGGTTCATGGTTTCTGTACCACATCATCTTAAATGCAGTATAAAATCCTGCTGTGAAACCATTTCCTGTCATCTGATACCATTTTTTCTCATCATAGGTTTTGAAAAAGTCGTCTGCTTCTTTGATGGCTCTTCCGTCGGACCAGATAGGGGTATACTCCCGAAGGAGTTCCCCATCCTCTCCAATCGGTACTGTTCCAAGAGAATGTCCGGAAATTCCACAGGCTACGATCTCTTCCGGATCCACCCCGGACCGTTTCAGAAGCTTTCCCGTACTTTGTACAACAGCATTCCACCAGTCCTCCGGGCGCTGCTCATGCCATCCATGAGCAGGATAAAAGGTATTGTATGAAGTAAAGTCAGATGCAAGGCAATTTCCTTCCTCATCATACAATGACGCTTTATTTCCTCCGGTTCCAAGATCCCAGGCAATAATTTTTTTCCCCATAATAGCCTCCTTTTCCGGCATATAATTCTCTGGATTTTTATTTTTTAAACAGTTAAATAAAGATTTCCCGCTTCTTCCCTCTCCTTTGCCTCTCCAAGGATCTTCTCTGAAGCCCTGGTTCCGCAACGTACTACACCGATAGACATCAGTGCCAGACAGTCATCCAGTGTACGGATACCGCCTGCAGCCTTAACCTTCATGCCCTGCGCATGGTCAACCATCACCTGCATGTCAGAAAGCACTGCACCGCCGCCTGCATACCCTGTAGAAGATTTGATGAAATCTGCCCCTGCATTCTTTGCAAGCTGGCAGGCTTTCACGATCTGCTCTTCTGTAAGGTAATAATTCTCAAAGATCACTTTCAGAAGGGCGCCGCCTTCATGAGCAGCTGCTGCAACCTCTGCGATCTCATTCTCCACATAGTCATATTCCCCTGAAAGGAATCTGCCTATGTTCATAACCATATCTACTTCCACTGCGCCTTTTGCCACAGCGTCTTTTGTCTCAAATACCTTTGTTTCTTTTGTACAGGTACCATGAGGAAAGCCGATAACTGTAGTAACAAGAACACCTGTACCTTTTAATTCCTTGTCTGCGATCTCCACATCAGATGGTCTTACACACACAGAAATACAATGGTACTTTGCAGCCAGTGCACATCCCTCTTTCAGTCCTTCAACTGTGATATCCGGTCTTAACAAGGAATGGTCGATGGTATCTGCTACATCCTGTACTGTGATTTTTTTATTCATTTTACTACCTTCCCTTCTCAGCATTTTCAGCAGCACGTTTCCTGTCATCCAGTTCGTCCTGCGTTACTGCCTCTTCCAGTGTATAGGAAAGAATCCTAACCTGATCTGCCTCATCGTTCATCAGCTCGCCCCTCTTGTATCCATGGTGCATAACCATGATACGGTCTGCCAGGGAAAGGATCTCTGCCATTTCAGATGACAGAAGGATAACTGCCACACCTTCCTTTGCAAGGTCGTCAATGATCTTGTAAATCTCGTTCTTTGCACCAATATCAATACCGTGGGTAGGCTCATCCATGAAAAGAACCTTCGGCTCATTCATCAGCCATCTGGCAACAATGGTCTTCTGCTGATTTCCACCTGAAAGACTGGAAACAGGCGTATCCAGTGTAGGAGTTTTTACTCTCAGCTTTTCTCTGTAAGCCTGGGCAATGCTGTTGCTCTCCTTCACATTACGGATTCCCATTTTTGCTTTCTGTTTCTCATAAACGATCATCTCGTTCTCTTTTACGGACATCTTCAGGAAAAGTCCCTGGATCTTACGACCTTCCGGGATCAGCCCGATTCCCAGCTTGATCGCATCATTACAGTTGTTGATATGAACCTCTTCTCCGTTCCAGAATATCTGTCCGGATTTCATCTTATTGGCTCCGAAAATGCACTGGAGTACTTCTGTACGTCCGGCTCCTACAAGTCCTGTCAGCCCCAGAACCTCGCCTGGATACAGGTCAAAGGAAACATTCTTTACCTTTCCTGCCATATCATAAAGATTTCTTACAGAAAGAATTGGTTTACGTCCTTCATAATCTTTAATAAAGTCACGTTTTCCAACGCCCTGGAATTCACGGCCTACCATGTAGTTGACCATCTGCTGCTCTGTCATTTCAGATGCAGGCTTTGTGATGATATGCTGTCCGTCACGAAGAACGGTAATGGTATCTGCAATTCTCCGGATCTCTTCCAGCTTATGGGAAATATAAAGAATAGAAACTCCCTGTTCCCTCAGCTGCATAACGACCTGCAGAAGGAACTCTACTTCAGAGCTTGTAAGGGAGGATGTAGGCTCATCCATAATGATCATTCGTGCATTCAGAGAAATTGCTTTTGAGATTTCCAGAAGCTGCTGCTCAGAAATACTAAGATTCTTTATCTTTGTTTTTGGTGAAATATAGCTTACATTCAGTCGTTTCAGGTATTCCATGCAGTCGTTGTTCATTTTCCTGTAATCAATGAACCCGAACTTGTTTTTTGGCATACGGTTGATAAACACGTTTTCAGCGGCAGTCATCTGGGATGCAAGGGATAATTCCTGATGGATAATTGCAATTCCCGCCTGTCTCGCCTCGTTTGTACTTGTGAAATGGCATTCCTTGCCTTCAAATATAACCTTTCCGCCTTCCGGATGATATACACCTGAAAGAATGTTCATCAGGGTAGATTTTCCGGCACCATTCTCACCAACAATCGCATGGATTTCTCCTTTTGCTATATCAAAAGAAACCTGATCCAGGGCTTTTGTACCCGGAAATTCTTTTGTAATGTTTTCTATTTTACAGATAATCTCTCGCTCCATATCCTGCCTCCGTCTGTTAAAATAAGGGCGGGCGCTTAAGCAATCCCGTAATAGGAAGCGCCCACCCCATGTATATCTCAGTTTTTATTCAAATAATTCTGGGAACTGATCTTTTACTGTATCCGGAGTTGCGATAACTGCATCATATGTGTTGAGTTCGTCACAATCCTGATCAGCAACCAGTTTGTTGAATGCGCATACAACCGGCTGATAGCCCTGGTTGAATGGATCCTGGTCGATTGCAACGGAGATTGTTCCGTCTGCGATATAATCAGCAACTGCGTCAAGAACGTCGTGGCAAACAAGTGTGATCTTGCCGTCCATACCAGCATCTTTCAGAGCCTGAGCTGCACCTGAAGGACCACCAGCTGTTACATAGATAGCTTTGATGTCCGGGTTAGCTGTGATAAGGTCTGTTGTAAGACTGTATGCTGTATTTGCATCATCGTTGTTCTCATACTCACCAACAAGCTCAAGTCCTTCAACTTCGTCTGTAATGGAACGGCATCCTGTACGACGTTTCTCATGACCTGTTACAGAGAAGCTTCCTGTGATGATCGCATATTTTCCACCATCTGGCATAGCGTCTTTGATTGCGTTACCAGCGGTCTCACCTGCCTGATAGTCATCCATTCCGAACCATGCGGTACGGTCTGTATCCGGAAGATCACCGTTGAAGCAGTATACAAGGATTCCAGCCTCTGTTGCCTGATTAACAACAGGATCAAGCTCATCAGATACACCAAAGATACAGATCGCATTGTAGTTAGCTGCGATACAGTTCTCAATTGTGGATGTCCAGTTCATAGCCTCAAAATCCTCTACAGAGATAACATCTACTGTACAGTTGCGGTCAGCAAGAACCTCTTTTGCGTAATTCTGGCCTACCATAACAGCTGCGCCCCATGGGTTGTTCTGAACACAGATAGAAGCAATTTTGATCGGGTCTTCTGCTACCTGGTCAACAGGAAGTGTTCTTAATGTTTTTCCTGCCGGTACCTCAAGATCTGCTGCTTTCACAAAGTCGTCTGCCATTGCTGTTACCCCCGTACCAGCTACCGCCATCATACCTGCCATCAGCATTGCCATCATTTTTTTCTTCATAAGTCCCTTCTCCTTTCGACTTTGGGGTTGGGCTTTTCCCACCCTTTTCTTTGTATTGTTTTTGAACATCCACTGATGTAAAAACCTTACATTACATTATTTAGTTTTTATTATTTTATTTTGCTGTTTTTGTTTTATTTCTTTACGTTTTAAACTCTTATCTTGCTTCCCGTTTCTTTCTGAAGCAGTCGATTGCTACAGAGAAGATGATAACGATACCAAGAACAACTGTCTGCCAGTATCCAGGTACTGCAACCTGTACGAACAGGTTCTTCAGCAGTGACATCAGTGTTGCACCAAGGATAACACCGAAGATGTTTCCTTCACCACCTGTCATGGAGATACCACCGATAACGCAGGCTGCGATAGCATCCAGCTCATAGCCATCACCATAGGAAGGTCCTGCCTGTTTCAGCTGGCCAAGCATCAGAAGACCTACAAAAGCACTCATCAGTCCGCTGACTGCGTATGTAAAGATTGTTACGTTTTCTGTATTGATACCGGAAAGTTTTGCTGCTCTCTCATTACATCCTACTGCGTAAATGTTACGTCCAAGTACTGTATACTTTGCAAACATCCAGGCAAGTAAAACAACAACGATCATAAAGATTACGGAAACTGGAACGGATCCGATATAAGCACCACCGAATACGCTGATCCAGGATTCTCCATATTTAATAGGAGATCCGTTGGAAACAAGAAGTGCAATACCATTTCCTATTTTCAGCACACCCATCGTTGCGATGAACGGCGGAAGTCCGATCTTTGCTACAAGAACACCATTGAGAAGACCAAATGCAAGTCCTACTACAAGGATGATCAGAAGAACCAGGAAAGGATTAAGTCCATTCTCTGTATTCAGGTTTGCATATGTTGCCACGCAGATGGAACAAGCGATTACTGCGCCTACGGACAGGTCAACACCTCCGGTGATGATTACGAATCCCATTCCTACTGCAAGTACTGCATAGTGGGAAGCCTGTCTGAGTACGTTAAAGATATTCATGGTTGTGGGGAATGAGTCCGGCCTCACAATAGATAAGTATATTGCCAGCAAAATGATTACCAATACCACTACCATTTCCTGATGTGCCAGAAGCTCTTTCAGCTTTCCCGCACCTCCTGGCTTATTTTTTGCTTTTACATTCATGTCGTTTCCCCTTTCATGGTGTTTTGTTTTTCGCTGCCGCTGGTTTTTGCGCTTTGCGTTTTGTTAAATTGATTATAACCAATTCATCATTGTTTGTAAATACCCTTTATCACTTTTTACCATTTCAACAGTTTTTCGCACTATTTTTTGTGTATTTTTTATATTTATCCTCTTTTTTTGCTTTTAATTGGTTATATTCTTTTATTCGTTCTCAGCACGTTTATACGCCAGATATGCGTTCTGCACCTTAAACATACCGCCGTCAACACCAATGATCTCGCCGGTAATATAACCAGCTGCGTCAGATACAAGGAAGCTTACCAAAGCAGCTGCATCCTCCGGTGTTCCAAACCTCTGGAGGCACAGATCCTGTACCTGCTCATCACCACGCTCTGTGATCATTGCATGGGTCATATCTGTATGAATGATTCCAGGAGCATATGCATTCACTGTGATACCATAAGGTCCAAGTTCGCCTGCGCCGATCTTTGTCAGCATATCTACAGCTGCTTTACTTGCGCCATAGCCTACCAGACCACAATCTGCAAAATGTCCGGAAATAGATGATGCATTTACAATACGTCCGAATTTATTTTTCTTCATCCACGGAATAACTGCTTTTACCATAAAGAACTGGCTCTTGAAATTGATTCCGAGGATACGGTCCAGATACTCTTCTGTCATATCTTCGATGTAGCAGAAATCAAAAATACCTGCGTTATTTACAAGAACATCTACTCTGCCCCATTTGTCTGTAACCTGGGCAACGATAGCTTCTGCAGCCTTCTGGCTGGATACATCCCCACAGATCACCTGGCATCCTGGCTCGATCTCCTGCAGTTCTTTTTCTGTTTTTAATGCGCTTTCCTTATTGGAATGATATACTGCATTTACAATATATCCTGCTTTTGCAAGAGCTACGCTCATTGCATGTCCCATACCTCTTGTACCACCTGTAACGATGGCTACTCTTTTTTCTGCCATAGTTTTTCTCCCCCTTATTTAACCGATGGTAAATCCACCGTCGATCACAATATTTGCACCATTGATCAGGCTTGCTGCATCACTTGCCAGATAAACAGCACACGCTGCCACTTCCTCCGGATATCCGAAACGTCTTGCAGGAATGGTCTGCTTAAAAGCTTCTCCAGCTGCATTATTCCAGTTCATCTCGCCTAAAGCGGTAAGGATAACAGTAGGTGAAATTGCATTGATGTTGATGTTATATCTTGCCCACTCAAGTGCACACTGTTTTACAAGCTGGATGATACCTGCTTTTGTACAGCCATATGCCACATGCTTGTCAAGAGCTACCACGCCGGCCTGGGAAGCGATGCATACGATCTTTCCGCCGCCATTCTTCAGCATGGTCTTTCCAACTTCTCTTGTCATCTTAAAGCTTCCTGTCAGGTTTACATCAAAGGTTTTCTGCCAGATAGAATCTGTTACTTCTTCAACCTTCTCAAGGATACCGATACCTGCACAGTTAATAAGAACATCGATCTTTCCAAATTCCTGGATGGCTGTGTCTACTGCACGTTTGATGTCTTCATCTTTTGTAATGTCGCCAACAACACTTACAAATTTACGTCCAAGCTTCTCAACTTCTTCTCTTGTATGCTCTCCGTCCTTCAGGTCAAAGCACACGATGTTTGCTCCTTTTCTTGCAAACATGATCGCTGTTGCCTGTCCGATTCCCTCTGCTGCACCAGTTACCAGAACTGTCTTGCCGTCAGCGCCGAAGTTAATGTCAAAATTCCTGTAATCCATTTTTAAGCCTCCATTTTTGCTTATTTTTATTACATTTATATGTTCTGTTACATTTGTGAACAGGTGTTCCGCGTGCTCGATGTTTTGTGCTCGAGCACATTTTCAATATAGCACACCTTACACATGTATGCAATGTCCAATTATCCCAAATCATTCGTTCATTTTTTATGAATATTTACCACTAATTATCGTGATTTTCCTAATTTTATTGCCATTTGCACAATTTTCCACTTCCGTTTTCCACACTTTTTCTATAAAGAAATCGTATTTCCAATATCCTGTTTTGTATTTTTGCTCTTTGTTTTGTGCTCGTGCACAATGCCATTTTTTATCATTTTTTCAGCTTATGCTATTGCCTGTCAGACCATTTTGTGTTAAAATTTTTGTAAAGTTAAGCGGGAACATGAGACATTACAGAGGCTGCAGCACAGGATATGTACCGTAGAAGCAAGAGGTGATTAGATCAATGTCCATTACTATCAATGAGATTGCCCAGTTGGCAAATGTATCCAGGGCAACAGTAGATAAAGTAATACATCACCGCCCAGGTGTTAAGAAAGAGACACGGGAGCGGGTAGAATTTATATTAAAAAATATGGATTATCGTCCCAACCTTCTTGGAAAAGCCCTTGTGCACAGCAAGAATCCCATGAAGATCGGCATCATCCTTCCACCGGATTATAATGCTTTTATCCAGGTTCTTTTAAAAGGGATCCACAAAGCCCAGGCAGAATATGCCCCTTTCGGCTTTGAAGTGGTAGTAAAGATGCTTACCTCCCTGGAGCCTGTAGAGTTTATGGGACTGCTTCTCCAGATGGAAGCAGAGAATGTAAACGGCCTGGCAATGATCCCTATTGACGATCCCCAGGTGATCAAGAAGATCAGCCAGATGGAGCAAAGCGGTATCCATATCCTTACCTTCAACTCTCCCATTGAGGAATTGCATGGATTCTGCTATGTAGGGCAGGATCATAAGAAGGCAGGCACTGTTGCAGCAGGCCTTATGGAGAAACTGCTTCCCCAGGGTGGGAAGATCGGTGTGATCATCAGCTCCCATTCCCTTACCTGCCATACAGAGCGCTTAGATGGCTTTTGCAGCCGTCTGTCCCAGCAGCCTAACGGGATCCAGATTATTGGCACAGAGGAGAATCAGGACAAGCAGGAGGATGCTTTCCGTATTGCCCTAAGTTACCTGAACCGTTATCCGGATCTGATGGGCTTTTATCTGTCCGGCAATGGCTGCCGTGGCGTACAGCAGGCACTTTCCATTGCCAATGTTTCCCATCCTGTGAAGATGATCTGCCATGACCTGGTACCAGAGTCTGCCCAAATGCTGCAGGAGGGATGCCTGGATTTTGTCATCGCACAGAATGCCCAGGAGCAGGGATATCAGATCGTGAAGCAGCTTTTTGAGTATCTGATGCTTGCCCAGAAGCCAGCGGATTACTTTTATGAGATCCCTATCCAGGTTATCACAAGGGAGCTTCTCTGATTTATATATATCAATTTTTATATTGCAATTCATATATAATCATTTCTATATAGTGCTTTTCATACACCAGTTCTCATATGTCAGGGCTGCGATTTTATACAAGACAAAAGCTGCTGTATCTCCGGTCTTTTCAGGCCGATGTATACAGCAGCTTGCTTTTATATCTGACAGCACCTGCATAAGCAGGCCAGCCTGTTTCACAGATTAAATTTATGACCGGTCTTCCTCAATATGATCCCGTCCCTGGTCAATGATCGTCCGCACATGCTCATCAGCAAGAGAATAAAAAATAGATTTTCCTTCCCTGCGACTCTTTACCAGCTTATTCTGCTTCAGGATCCGAAGCTGATGGGAAATGGCTGACTGGTTCATATTCAGCACTCTGGCAAGATCGCACACACATACCTCTGCTTCAAAAAGGACAAACAGGATCCGTATCCTGGTGGAATCCCCAAATACCTTGAAAAGCTCTGCTAGATCATATAACTCCGTTTCTTCCGGCATTGTATCATTCACAATCTTCAGCAGATTCTCATGTACTTCAAAAGAATCACACAATTCAAGACCTTTTTCTTCCATGCTGTTTCTCCTTTCTTTTGTCACTACAGATTCTTCACAAACAAAGCCCTTGTAGCATTCAGCACTGCGATCACCATAACGCCAACATCTGCAAAGATGGCCATCCACATGTTTGCAATACCAAGAGCACCAAGGATCAGGCAGATCGCCTTGATACCAAGGGCAAACCAGATATTCTCATAAACGATCCGCAGGCACTTTCTGGAAATCTTGATAGCCTTTGAAATCTTAAGCGGATCATCATCCATCAGTACCACATCTGCTGCCTCGATGGCTGCGTCAGAACCAAGTGCTCCCATGGCAATACCGATATCTGCCCTGGAAAGTACAGGTGCATCATTAATACCATCACCAACAAAGGCAAGCTTATCCTTCTCACCTTTCTGTGAAAGAAGTGCTTCTACCTTGGATACCTTGTCTGCAGGGAGAAGTTCACTGTAAACCTCATTGATCCCCAGCTCTGCCGCTACCTGATCTGCTACCTTCTTAGCATCTCCGGTAAGCATTACTGTCTTTGTAACTCCGGCATTTTTCAGCGCCTGGATCGCTTCTTTTGCATGAGGCTTGATAATATCGGAAATCAGGATGTGTCCCGCATATTTACCATCAACAGCCATATGAACCACAGTACCTACATGATGACAATCAATATATTTAATACCCAGATGATCCATCAGTTTGGTGTTACCAACTGCTACAGAAGTTCCGTCTACCTTTGCAGTAACACCGTTACCGCTGATCTCTTCAATGTCTGTCACACGGCTCCGGTCAATGGCTTTACCATAAGCCTTTTTCAGGCTCTTGCTGATAGGATGGGAGGATGCACACTCTGCAAGCGCTGCATATTCCAGCAGCTTCTCATCACTCATATCACTGTGATGGATCCCAGCAACCTCAAATACACCCTTTGTCATAGTACCTGTTTTATCAAATACAACGTATTTCGTCTGGGACAAAGTCTCCAGATAGTTGGATCCTTTTACAAGGATACCCTGGTTGCTGGCACCGCCGATACCAGCAAAAAAGCTTAACGGAATACTGATCACAAGAGCACACGGGCAGCTGATTACAAGGAAGGTAAGTGCTCTGTAGATCCAGTCACCCCACTCTGGTGAAAGGCCCATGGCAGCCATCCTTACAATTGGTGGAATGATGGCCAGTGCCAGTGCAGAGTAGCATACTGCAGGTGTATAATACTTGGCAAATTTGGAAATAAAGTTCTCAGATCTTGATTTCTTGGAGCTGGAATTCTCTACAAGATCCAGGATCTTTGAAACTGTAGACTCACCAAACTCTTTGGTTGTACGGATCTTCAGCACACCATTCAGATTGATGCATCCACTGATGATCTCATCATCACAGGCAACCTCTCTTGGAAGGCTCTCACCTGTAAGTGCACTGGTATTCAGTGTGGACTGGCCTTCTACAACCACGCCGTCAATAGGCACCTTCTCACCAGGCTGTACAACGATCACAGTACCTACTTCTACCTCATCCGGATCTACCTGGCAAAGGGAACCGTCCTTTTCCACATTAGCGTAATCCGGCCGGATGTCCATCAGCTCACTGATGTTCTTCCTGCTCTTGCCTACTGCATAGCTCTGGAAAAGCTCTCCGATCTGATAGAAAAGCATAACAGCTACGCCCTCTTTGTAATCCTTCAGGGCGATGGCGCCGATCGTTGCCACTGCCATAAGAAAATTCTCATCAAATGCCTGTCTGTTCAGGATTCCTTTCCATGCCTTTTTCAGAATATCATATCCGATCACCAGATAAGGGATCATAAACAGAGCAAATTTTACATATCCATCTACTGGGAGTAATGACAGAATAACAATCAGGGCAGTGGCAATGATAATCCTAATTAACACTTTTTTCTGTTTCTTATTCATGCTTCATGCCTCCTGTAAATCTGATCTTTTATAATTAAAGGAATATCTCGCAGTCGTCTTCAACCTTCTTGCAGTTTTTCAGTACATCCTGCATAACAGCCTTAGGATCCTGTCCGTCTTCAAACTCAACGATCATCTTCAGTGTCATGAAGTTTACGGTAGCATCCTTAACTCCTGCTGTATTCTTGGCAGCATCTTCCATCTTGTTTGCACAGTTTGCACAGTCAACGTCGATTTTGTAAGTTTTCTTCATGGTCTTCTCCTTTTCTCCCTGAACAGGCCTGCTTATGACTTTGCCTGAGGTCTCACATGATTTTGTTTTATCATATGAACAACCATTCATATGTTTGACATTATTATAGCACCCCAGACGGTTTTGTCAATAGGATGCTATAAAAAATTCAATATTTAATTTTGTCTGATTTTATGCAAGTGCTTTTCCAAGAGCCTGGCATGCTGCCTGTGCATCATCATCCGGCTCTTCGTTGCAAAGTACAGGCTCAGAAACAAGAGCTACACCTGCACCCTTTGTATTCTCTTCCCATGTACGCATCCACTCTCCGTCTCCCCATCCATAGGATCCGAAAAGGCCTACTTTTTTGCCTGCAAGCTTTGGCTCACATGCTGCATACATTGGCTCGAAAATGGTATCCTCCAGTTCTTCGTCTCCCATAGCCGGGCATCCGAATGCCAGTCCGTCAAACTCATCTACTTTGTCAACGGAGAAATCCTCTGCACTGAAAACAGAAACCTCAGCGCCTGCTTCTTTTGCGCCCTCTGCTACTTTATCTGCCATAGCCTCTGTGTTACCAGTTCCGCTCCAGAAAACAACTGCTACTTTGCTCATAATGTAAATACCTCTTTCT
>ONBN01000037.1 GCA_900316115.1 uncultured Eubacteriales bacterium | reverse complement strand
TAGTCAACTCTATTTTACCATAAACCTTGAGGAGATATTTTATTTTAGTAACAAAAAAATGCCGTATTTATGCGGCTTGCGGCGTTTCGCAAACGCCTACAATTTGATAAAATAAAAGGAGAAAGATATGACTGGGAGGAACTTCAGTTATGCGATCGTCTTCCCAAACCGAAATCTAAAACAGGACGGATTATCAGTAACAGCGGAGATGGATTTGAACTGGAACTGGATAAGGTTAAAGGAAGTGATTACAAAGCATATATTGAAAAATGTCAGGACATGGGCTATACGATAGACAGTGAATCAACAGGAGATGATTTTACTGCATTTGATGAAAATGGATATGGAGTTATTGTACATTTCTATGAAAATGAAATGAACATAGAACTGGATGCTCCTGTAGAAATGGGAGAGTTAATCTGGCCAAAGAGTGAAATTGCAGGTTTACTTCCAATGCCGGCATCGACAGTTGGAAAGGTTACTTCAGATGATGCAGACGGATGCTTCATTTATATTGGTCAAACTCCAATTGAAGATTTTAATGCTTATGCAGATCAGTGTGCAGACAAGGGATTTTCTGTTGATTATCAGAGAGGGGATAGATTTTATAGGGCAGATGACGCATATGGCAATCATTTATCCTTAATTTATAAGGGAAATAACGTAATGACGATTGACCTTAGCAAACCCTATGAATCACAGATGAACGATACGGATACAGAAACACAGGTAACGGAGGCTCCTGAGCAGCCGGTATCAGACGATGCAACCGAAACAGAAACGGAAAATACGGAGGTTCAGGACGATACAGAACTGATAGATGGAATGCATCCTGATTTTAAGCAGGCAATGGACAGTTATGAGGAGTTTATGAACAAATACTGTGATTTCATGGATAAATATGATAAGTCTAATGGAACAGATCCAACGCTGTTGATTGATTATGCAGATTATGCAGCAAAGTATGCACAAGCAATGAAAGACTTTGAAGCGTGGGAAAGTGAAGGCTTGAATACGGCAGAAGCAGCATATTATTTGGAAGTACAGACAAGGGTTAATGAAAAATTGGCGAAATTTTTACAGTAGAAATCCCGTGGGTCTTATATAAAATCTTTTCTGTGATATCCTTTGAAATGTGTTATACTTTACCATAAAGCAGAAGAATGACCGTCTTAAATCCAGGCCAGTCATTTGCTGCAGGATATTTAAGGAGAGGATGAGGAGCAATGAACCGATATACAGACTATATCATGGAGACAGCCCAGAGACTGCTGGCGATTCCCAGTCCCAGCGGATTTACCCATATGGCAGCTGAGTTTGTAAAAGAAGAATTGGAAAAAATGGGATATTCCCCGGAGATCACCAATAAAAGTGCTGTGCGTGTGAAGTTGGGAGGAAAAACAGAAGAGAACAGCATTATGCTGGCAGCTCACATGGACACTTTAGGAGCCATGATCACAGAGATCAAAAGCAACGGACGGTTGAAACTGACCAATGTGGGAGGCATGAATGCCAATAATGCAGAGGCAGAGAACTGCCGGGTATTTACAAGGGATGGAAGCCAGTACGATGCAACATTCCAGCTGACAGATGCATCTGTTCATGTAAATGGGGAATACAGTGATACAAAGCGGACTTATGACACAATGGAAGCCATTCTGGATGAACTGGTACACTCAAAAGAGGATGTGGAAAAGCTGGGTGTAATGCCAGGGGATTTTGTATGCTTTGATCCTAGGACAAGAGTGACAGAAAGCGGTTTTATCAAAAGCCGGTTCCTGGATGATAAATTCAGTACAGCTATCCTTCTGGGATTTGCAAAATATCTGAAAGAAGAGAATGTACTTCCGGAAAGGACAGTATATCTGCTGATCACTTCCTATGAGGAAGTGGGGCATGGAGGATGTGCTTCCATTCCTGAAGATGTTACAGAGATGATCTCTGTGGACATGGGATGTGTAGGGGAAGGCCTTGGATGTGATGAGACAATGGTATCCATCTGTGCAAAGGACAGCATGGGACCTTATGACTATCAGGTAGTAACTGGCCTTGTGAAGGCCGCAAAGACCCACCAGATCGATTTTGCTGTTGATGTGTATCCGCATTACGGCTCTGATGTGGACGCTGCCCTGAAGGCAGGATACGACCTTAGACACGGCTTGATCGGTCCTGGGGTCTATGCGTCTCATGGATATGAGCGTTCCCACAGAAAGGGTGCGGAGAATACCTTAAAGCTTCTTATAGCTTACTTACTGTAAAACATAATAAAAATCCCCGGAGGGAGCTTTCTGGTCAGTTGTATCAAAGACCAGAGAACTGCTTTCCGGGGATATTTTTTATCCTGATTCTAAATCAGTCGTCTTCCATAACCTCTTTTTTGGAGGATTCAAACTGATAATCATTGCCAGGAAGGATTGCGTTTAATGCAATACCTGCGATTGCTGCAAGAGCAAGTCCTGTAAGAGTGATGTGTGCGCCTGCAACAGTAAAGGTAAGACCATCAGAGAAGCCAAGACCACAGACAAGGATCACTGCTGCGATCACAAGGTTACGGGATTTAGTCAGGTCAACCTTGTTCTCTACTACATTACGGATACCTACTGCAGAGATCATTCCGTAAAGGATGAAGCTGATACCGCCGATGATAGCAGACGGAAGGGAGCCGATGATCTCGGAAACCTTGGGGATAAAGCTGAGGATCACTGCATAAATAGCTGCAAGACGGATTACCTTTGGATCATAAACACGGCTGAGTGCAAGAACACTGGTGTTTTCTCCGTAAGTAGTATTTGCAGGACCGCCGATAAAGCCTGCCAGGGCAGTTGCAAGACCGTCTCCAAGGAGTGTGCGGTGAAGACCCGGATCCTCAATGTAGTTGCGGTTTACAGTAGCAGAAATAGCGGAAATATCACCTACATGCTCCATCATGGAAGCAATAGCAATAGGTGCCATTGCAAGGATAGAAGTCAGGTTAAACTTGCAAAGGAAGAACTTGGGAACGCCTACGATGGGAGCTGCTGCAACGCCTGCAAAGCTGAGGATAGCACTTCCATCTGCATTGGTCATTCCACATGCATTCATGATCAGGGCAGCAATATAGGAAACAATGATACCCATCAGAATAGGAATGATACGGAACATGCCAACACCCCAGATGTTAAAGAAGATAATGGTTGCGAGTGCGATCAGCGCAAGGATCCAGTTCTGGGAAGCATTGTTGATAGCGGAAGGTGCAAGGCTGAGTCCGATACAGATGATGATCGGGCCTGTAACAACCGGCGGAAGATAACGCATAACACGTTTTACGCCGATCAGCTTGATGATCAGTGCAAGTACAAGATAAAGAAGACCTGCAACGACAACACCACCACATGCATAAGGCAGCTTCTCACCATAGCTCATGTTTTTGAAAATACCGGTATCAAGTTCTGCAACTGTGGAAAAGCCTCCGAGAAATGCGAAAGATGAACCAAGAAAAGCAGGAATTTTCATCTTTGTAAGAACGTGGAATAAAAGAGTACCAAATCCTGCACAGAAAAGAGTAACCTGTACGGTAAGACCCTCTCCGTGGAAGTAGTTATTCACCAGGATGGGTACCAGAATGGTTGCACCAAACATAGCGAACATGTGCTGAAGTCCCAGGATAAGCATCTGGGGGATACCAAGCTTTCTGGCATCATAGATTCCTTCAACTCTGAATTTCATAAATCCTCCTCTCTGCCCTTTACATGGGCATAAAGGTACAGAGGAAAGCCATAATAATATGGCAGACCTGTGCCCTCCTCATAAAAGTATCGTTTGCCTGCCGCTGATTTTGCCTGCGGCAACTGTGTGTATTATAAAGTATACGGCAATAATTTACAATGATTGACTTTATATGAAAAGTGCGGTAAGATTTTATCAGTATTCCCAAGACGATGTACAGCCAGTAGAAGAGCTGTACCGGATAAAACCATGGAGGTAAGATAAAGAAAATGGAGAACGTATTTATTATGGATCATCCGCTGATCCAGCACAAGATTTCGATTATCCGCAATAAAAATACAGGAACAAACGAGTTCCGTAAGCTGATCGAAGAGATTGCTATTCTGATGGGGTATGAAGCACTTCGTGATCTTCCACTGGAGGATGTTACTGTTGAGACTCCTATTGAGACATGTCAGTCCCCGATGATCTCCGGCAAGAAGCTGGCAGTTGTACCTGTACTTCGTGCAGGCCTTGGGATGGTAAATGGTATCACCACACTTGTTCCGTCTGCAAAGATCGGTCATATCGGACTTTACCGTGATCCGGTGACTCATGAGCCTCATGAGTATTACTGCAAGCTTCCGGATCCTATCGAGCAGCGCCAGATCGTTCTGGTAGACCCTATGCTTGCTACAGGCGGTTCCGCAGTTGCAGCTGTTGATTTTATTAAGCAGCACGGCGGCAAGAATATCAAATGTATGTTTATCATTGCAGCTCCGGAAGGTATGGAGAGACTTCATAAGGCACATCCGGATGTACAGATCTATATCGGACATCTTGATCGTGAGCTTAATGAGAATGCTTATATCTGCCCGGGTCTGGGAGATGCAGGCGACCGTATTTTCGGAACTATCTAAGATCGCTCAATAAGGTCAGGCAGTACGATTAATTCGTATGACTGACCAGAAATAATAAAAAGGACTGGAGCACATCCTGAACCTCAGGTTATAGATTAACCTGAGATCCGGAGTGTATCCAGTCCTTTGTGTATGCTCATAATTGTGTGCTTATAAAAGCAGGCGTTCTGATTATAAGGTATCGTTACGGCGGATGTATCCTGGATTGCCTGCAGGAGCAACGATCTCCTTCTCACGGATCAGCTTTGCATGCTTGTCCACAACAAAATTCTCAAGATGTACATCCTGACCGATCAGTGTGTCTGCAAGGATAATGCTGTTCTTTACAACAGCGCCTTTTTTGATCACACAGCCACGGCCGATAATGGAATTCTCTACTGTGCCTTCGATGAGACAGCCGTTTGATACTACAGAATTGCGGATGTCTGCACTGTCAATATAGTGGGTAGGGCAGGAGTTGTTGGTACGTGTATAAATAGGCCATTCATCGCTGAAAAGGTTCTGAGCCTCCTTAATATTGATGAGAGCCATATTTGCATCATAATAGCTGCGGAAATCTGTGATAGGTGCAAAGAAGCCTTTATGAGGAATGCCACGTACATCCAGATCCATGCCTTCGATCTTACCTGTGCATGCTGCATTTACAATGTCCAATAAAGAGTACATAGAAGAATAGGCAGCAGCTTTTTTCACCAGGCTGATGAAAAGATCTGTCTTCATAACATAAGTGTCCATGAAAATGTTACGGTTCTTTGCTGTGCCAGGGTTTGGTTCAATAGAAAGCACACCTTTCTGGCGGTTCAGATTCACGATATTGCAGTGAAGGCAGGATTCCTTGGCATTGTCAATAGTGTGATACAGCAGGGTAATATCTGCTTCTGAAGAAATATGGCTGCCGATCAGTGTGCCAAAATCCTGGGAATAAACCATGTAATTGGGAAGGATCACTACATAAGGATGATGCATCTTCTCAATACTTTCCATGTTTTCAATATAAGCTGCAATATCTGTATTATAAACATCTCTCCAGGATCTGGCGCCGGAGAAAAGGATCTGCAGCTGGCCGCTCTTGGAGTTGATGTTGTAATGACGTCCTGTACCAATATGTTCGATCAGGGAACGGGGCTTATTGTTGTCCATGTATACCTGGATCCGGTCAATATCACTGTTGCTTAAGTTTGAAATCGGGAAATCAATCACACGGTATCTGCCCAGGAAGGAAAATGCACCGATAGGACGGTAATCCTGAAGTCCTTCTACAAGGATGTTACGAGGTGATGAGTTTACAATGCCAAATGCGTTATACATATTATTCAGCCCCCTTTACACGTTGTGCAACAAGCTCAATGTGCTCGCTGTCTGCGCTGCCTACCACAGCATTCTTTCCGATGTGGATATTGTCGGCTACAAGGGCACGCTGTACCACTGCGCCTTCTTCTACAACAACGCCTGGCATAAGTACGCTGTCGATCACCTTTGCCCCGGGACGTACCTTGGAGCCTGTGAACAGAACGGAATTCTTGATCTCACCCTGCACGATACAGCCCTGAGTGATATAGGCATTGGTTACATTTGCCTCTGGTCCGATGTACTGAGGCAGAGTAGCCACATCTTCAGTATAGATCTTCCAGGTAGGGTCATTAAGATCCAGCTCATTGTCCGGGCTGAGAAGATCCATGTTTGCCTCCCAAAGGGAATCAATAGTACCAACATCCTTCCAGTAGCCTTTAAAACGATAAGCAAACAGGCGCTTGCCGTCATTTAACAGGGTAGGGATGATATCTTTACCAAAGTCATGATTGGAATCCGGGTTCTTCATATCTGCAAGAAGCATTTTGCGGAGCAGCTTCCAATTGAAAATGTAAATACCCATGGAAGCAAGGTTGCTCTTAGGCTCTGCAGGCTTTTCTTCAAATTCTACGATCTGGTCAGTCTCACCATCTGTATTCATAATACCGAAACGACTTGCCTCTTTCATAGGCACTTCGATAACTGCGATAGTGGCATCCGCTTTGCTTTCTTTGTGGAAAGCAAGCATCTGTGCATAATTCATTTTATAAATATGGTCTCCGGACAGGATAAGAAGATATTCAGGAGACATGGAATCGATAAAGTCAATATTCTGGGAAATGGCGTCTGCAGTACCCCGGTAAACGTCAAGTCCAACATCTGCTTTTTCACGAGGCGGAAGTACATAAACACCGCTGTCCTTGGCATCAAGTCCCCAGCGTCCGCCAGCTGCTACATAACTGTTCAGCAGGATGGATTCGTACTGTGTCAGAACGCCTACAACATCAATGCCGCTGTTGGCACAGTTACTGAGAGGAAAATCTACGATACGGTATTTTCCGCCATAGGAAACAGCCGGTTTTGCCACTTTGTTGGTAAGTTCGTGGAGACGGCTTCCCCGCCCTCCGGCCAGGATCATCGCTAACATGCTGTTTTGCTTCATAGTGAGCCCTCACTTTCATTTCTTGGATGCTTTTATGAATATAAAAAACAATATTCTTAAGTATATTATACATATTATTGATGCTAATTTCCATATTTTTGTGTAAAAAATATATAAAATCTGGAAAAAATCCAGGGAAATTTGATTACATATCCTGAAGACTGCGGATAGCCTGAATATCTTCTTCAGATACCTTCAGGTTTGTTGTATAATTTTTGCCGTCAGGAGTGTTGATCTGAACCTCGATAATTGAACCTGCCTGGATCCCATGCTGCTGGACAGCGGTCATGAACTGTGGAAATTTGGGATGGCGTTTGTTGAAGCCCTCCCAGGCGTTTTTGAACTGCATCATTTTTAATGGATTAAATGCCATAATAAAAATCCTTTCTGATAATTGTAAAGAGTGTGTTTAAAGGGTAAGTCTTGCAGGTGCCAGGTTTGAAGCGGATTCCATGGATTTGCGGATCAGCTTTTTGAAGGTATCGGTTTCCTTCAGGACTGTGGGCTGAAGCTCCAGGAAATAAGCACTTTCTTCAGGAATATCCCCTGAAGAAGCAAGAATCCCCTGAAAGCGTGGGTCTTTGGACATAAAGGACTGGTATACAGAGTTTTCTGTTCCTGAGGGTGCAATCCCATATATCCTGAATTTAGGCATATCCTGAAGGACAATGCTTTCCAGACATTTTGTAAGCTGTTCAGTGGAGCCATCTAGATGAAGGGCAATGGTAAGAACATGTTCCCGGGTCAGGAGAAGATAATCATAATACCATTTAAAGGCAGGCGGATAATCCTTCAGGGGTGAGATATCCAGACTGCGGGCAAATTCTGTAGTGGAGGAAATAATGTTTTCCTGCACTTCCGGAACATTCCTGTATTTGCGGTACCAGATAAAAAGGTCAGTCAGTTCCCGGTTTAGCACTTCTGCAAGAGCAGCACCGGTAAGATTATACTTTTGGCACTGCTTCTGGATCAGGGCAAAGGAACGGAACTGGCACTGAAAATTACGTGCCCTGTTTCCTACCAGGGACTGGCTGTTGTTGATCCTGTATTTTACAAGCCGGTCTTTGGTGAATACTACCCGGTCTGCAGCCAGGGATACTTCGCTAAAGAAGGAGCGGTCATTTACACAGATAAAATCATTGAACCAGAGGCTGTGCTCCAGAAGAAACTGCCTTTTGTAAATCCCGTTCCAGGGAACAACGCTTACATGGCTGAATGCTTTTGGATTCTGTGAAAAATTGATTACTTTTCCATAAAGGTCTTCCGGCAGACCAGAAAAACTGAGGATGGCTGTAGATGAGATCTCACCGGTTGCATTATCAAAGCATCGGCTTTTACCTTTGACCATATCTGCATTTTCTTTTTTGGCAAGCTGATAATAACGGCGATAAGCCCCTTTTTCCACAATATCGTCAGAATCCAGGAAATGTACATATTCGCCTGTAGCGGCAACCAGTCCGGTATTACGGCAGGAGCCTGCATACATGGTCATAGGATGACGGATCAGCATCACACGGGAATCTTTCCGTGTGTAGTCGGTGATAATCTGGGCAGACTGGTCTGTGGAAGCATCATCTACACAGATCACCTGCAGATCTGTAAGGTCCTGGGAAAGCACACTGTCCAGACATGCGGACAGATAGGGTGCTGCATTATGGACAGGGATAATTACACTTAATTTCATAATTGTCTCCACATAGGAACTGTTATTGAAAAAATATGGATAATTAACAGTCCCTTTTATTGTACTGTACGGCGTCCTACAGAATCGTAGATAATGCCGGTGTTTTCAAAGTTATGGGAAGGATAGCAGTTACGGCCATCCAGGATGATAGGGTGAGCCATCAGTTCTTTATATCGGAGGATATCAAAGTCCTGAATCTGCTTCCATTCTGTGAAAATAAAGCAGATGTCAGCGTCCTTTAAGGTTTCCTCAATAGAAGAACAGTAGGTGATCTCATCAGGATAGTATTTTCTGAAATTAGGGATGCCAATAGGATCCCAGGCAGATATCCTGGCTCCGTCATCCAGCATGATCGGGATGTTGATCAGGGAAGGTGCTTCCCGCAGATCATCAGTGTCCGGTTTAAAGGTCAATCCCAGAACTGCTACTTTCAGTCCTTCAAGGGAATCGTAATATTTGTGGCTCTTTTTCAGAAGCTTCATTTTCTGGATGTCATTTACTTCAATGGCAGCCTTTACGGTTTTCAGCTCTTTTTCATAGTAATTGGAAACCCAGTGAAGCGCCTTGGTGTCCTTAGGAAAACAGGAGCCGCCGTAGCCGATCCCGGCCTTCAGGAAACGGTTCCCAATACGGGGATCCAGTCCCATGCCTTTTGCCACATCCTCAATATTGGCATCCAGAAGCTCGCAAAGATTGGCGATTTCATTAATATAAGAAATCTTTAATGCAAGGAAATCGTTGGATGCATATTTTACCATTTCAGCGCTTCTACGGTCTGTAAATACAAAGGGCTGATGGAATTCCTGATACACTTCTTTCATACGGTCACGTGCCCAGTCGGATTCCACACCGATCACAATACGGGAAGCATGAAGGGTGTCCTTTACAGCAGTACCCTGGGAAAGAAATTCCGGGTTTGAGGCGATTTCTACTCTGATAGGAGAAAGCCCCAGCTGGTTTCTTCTGGCTGCGATCTGCTGTGTCAGCCGTTTTTCAATCTTGTCATTGGTGCCGATAGGAACTGTGGATTTGATCACAACTACACAGTCTGTATCCAGAGTCTGGGCGATCTGATCGATCACTGCATATACGTATTTCAGGTTTGCAGATCCATCCTTTTTTTCCGGGGTTCCTACGCCGACAAAAATGGCCTGTGCATCCTGATAGGCGCTGGCATAGTCTGTAGTATAGGAAAGCCGGTCTTTGTTCTTCTGCATTAAAGGTTCCAGATCCGGTTCATAGATGGGAGAGATCCCCTGTTTCATCAGTGCGATTTTATGTTCATCAACATCTACACAGGTTACATGGTGGCCTGCATTGGCCAGGGCAACACCTGTTACCAGGCCTACGTAGCCTGTGCCTGCAACTGCTATTTTCATATTGTTTTCCTGCCGCATTTGCGGCCCTTTCCTGATTTATTCTAACAAAAATGCTCTGTCGCTTGAGGTGATTTGCAGCGCATTTTGAGTTGTACCTGTCTGGGTACTGCTTTTTATGAAAAGAGGGTAGCACATTTAAGATGTGTTGTAAAGTTTGTCTGTGCTGTCAGCCGCACGGCTACAGTAAAATGACAATTGGCAAATTCGTGATTGTTCTATTCTTGTTACATTGTGCAGTAGAAAAGATATGTTTATATATCAGGGCTTCGTTTTCGGATTTCTCCCGGGCATTTATTATCTCTGTCATTTGCCAAACTCGCACTTACGTGCTCAGACACGGCAAATAACAGAGAAATTAGTCCGGTCGAAATCTTCGAAAGCCTCGCATGATATATAACCAAGATCTTTTCTACTACAATGTAACGGAAAGTACTATGAATTTGCCAATGTCTATTTTACTGTAGCCTTTGTCAGTCGCCGGGCGAAGGCGAGCTGACGGCGCTGGGCAAAGGTGACATCTGAATCTGACTGTTTCAGGGTGCAGTTCACCTTAGGAGCTGCAGCAGCACAGAAAGCAATGGTCTGCAGGTTGTCCGTAGACTGGATAAATACTTGGTCAAAGGAAACATCTCCGAAATAGCGTGAGTATTCCTGCTGGCCCAGACGAAGGATCCTGCCTGTAGGGTAAATGGATGCCAGCCCAAGCCGGGTAATGAAAAAACTGGATACTTTCCAGAAAAGATTTTTTACAGGCTCTATCCGAAGAGGAAGATACCCGCTTCCCGGAAAACGCATGTCCAGATATTTTTCTGCCTTTGGACTTTGAAGTGCATTATAGGCAAGCCAAACCTGTGCGTCTGGATGCCTGGAAACAAAATCGTTAAACTCCTCCATCACACCTGATGATATTTTCCGGCCTGTAAACCACAGGATCCGTTCCTTTGGTGAAGGGGCGGATGAAGCATTTGGTGAAACCCTGCAGGTATCTGGATTTTGATGGTCTGCCTGAAGCTGGCGGATCAGTGCAGGGACACTGGTGCAAACAGGAACAAAGGTCAGTGCTTGTTGCAGGGAAGAAGATAATGGATAGGAAGCTTCTTCTGGCAGGAAGCAAATAACCGGTGGTTTTGCGGCATGTTCTGTGACAAGCGCGCTGCGGTAATCTGTGATCAGCACATCACAGAACTGAGCAAGATCCGTGATGGAATACTGATCCGGCAAAATGCGGATGTGTCTGAAATTGCTGCAGTCTATCTGATACCCGGTAGCAGGGGGCAGATAAAGGATCTGTTTGTCGGTAAGGTCATTGTCCAGCTGATATAAAGAAGAAATAAAGCTTCGCATACAGTGGAAGGTCTGTTTACGGTCTTTTCCTGCAAATAAAGGACAACAGAGCAGAAGAGTGGTATCTGCTGACAGCCCTTCATTTTCACGAAAGGCAGCAGAATCTGCAAATACAGAAGCTGATGAATCCACAGGTGTCCACAGGCTTTTCAGCAAATCTGTGGAAAGTGCAGTCATGTCTGTGGAAAAGTAAACGTCTGTGTTGCAGATACCGGCTGTCATTGTCTCTTCCATATAGTTTTCCTGGATCTCTTTATCAGGAAATACAAGAAGATCACAGGTAAACATGGTATGCTGCCACCAGGCCAGATCCTGTCTGGAAGACAGGCAGTTGGCACTTGTAACAGGGATCAGACTTTCTGTACAAACAAGTGTATGATTCTGCTTTGTGCCCTTATGAAAATATCTGGGAAGGGGACTGTCTGTGATCAGTGTACCGCATTGAGTAAGGGCAATCCCGTAATCTCCAGAGTCCGGGGAAATAAGGGTAACACAGGCAGTGTCCAGATTATGGGACTGTATCAGACGCTGCCATTTGGGCCTTGTTTTGGCAGTAAGGGAAAGGAAAATCCGCGTCCCTTTTTCAAATTTACCGGAAAGCAGGGTCAGGAAAAGGGGATGGATGTTCTGGCCTTCCCCGGATTCCAGGAAAATATATTTATGTTCAGGCAAAATCCTGGTGTTGGAAGCCAGATAGGCTTCTTTTGCAGGCTGTTCCCGGTCAAGCTGTCTATCTTCACTGAAAATGTAGGCTGTTTCATGGCTGGCTTTGTAATCCTTCAGCCATGCCTTCTGTTGGTCAGGAGTCATTCCATCACAGGCATTCACAAAACGGGTCATTTCTTCACGGGAACCGTAAAGATAAAATAGATGGAACAGGTGATCCGGAAGTGTATATTTTACATAATGGTTGTTTCGCCAATCCGGTAAAAAGGCATCAATATAATCAAACAGCTGATTGATAAGGTCAAGCTTCAGTTCTTTTTTTCCAGTTTCATAGTTGGTCAGAAGTTTCCAGAAACGGAAAAAGAAATGCCGGATGGTAATAAAATCGATCTCGGTTTTATATTTTTCAAGAAAACCAAGGGAATGCATATTGTCTTTCAGGTAAATGATTGCTTTTTTAATATCAACAGTAGCCGGAGTCAGGCTGCCCAGAAAGCCTACATTTTTCCTGTAATTGTAAAAGCATTCGTCTACAACGCCTACATTGCGGGCTTTTGCCGCAAGAAGATATGCCACCGGAAGATCTTCAAAACGGATCCCCTCCGGAAATGCCAGGCCTTCAAAAAGATCCCTGCGGATTAGCTTGATCCATGGATATGGGGAAAGGATGGACATTTCATATGGCTTTTCTGAAAAGGAAAAATTCTGGTTATGGTGGCGCATGGGAAACGGAACCTTTTCACCGGATCCGGCATCTACATTATAATATGAAAAAAGCACAAGGTCATTGTTATCCTGGATGGCCTTTTCATACAGCTTCCGGCAGGCATCTGGCTCAATGGAATCATCACTGTCTACAAACCATACGTATTCTCCGTGGGATTTGGAAAAACCATAATTGCGAGCATGGCTTACCCCCTGATTTGTGGTAGTATATACAAAAAGCCTGGAAGAATATTTTTCCTGATAGGTTTGAAGGATAGCGGCGCTTTCATCTGTGCTGCCGTCATTGACAGCTACGATCTCAACCTGCTCCAGAGTCTGGGCAAGCAGGCTGTCCAGACAGTGGGGAAGGTATTCTGCTATATTATAAACCGGTAAAATAATACTGACTTTGAATGTATTCATAAATTGCCCCCTGTTTATTATAGTCAATATTATAACCGTTATCGCTGGTTATCACAAGACCAGGGAAGGGCAGAAATGGATCTCCCAAAATGCAGTGGGAAAATGGACTGGACGAAAGGATATATATTCGCTATAATACAAAGAATAACAGATGTCAGGGAAATGACATCAATGAAAGCAGAAAAAACAGAAGAGGGATATCGTGAGTAAAAGGGAAGATTATAAACGGTTTATCGTGTTCTGTCTTGCAAGCCTGATCATTCTTGCACAGGCAGCAGTATTTGCATATGTGTGGTATGACTATTACAGGATCCGGATCGTGGAGCCATTCTGGCGCAGAGGAAACTGGGTGCTGATCGCTATTTATGCACTGATCAATACCATGTTTTCCAGACTGTACGGAGGCCTGAAGGTAGGCTATCTGAAGCGGATCGATGTATTTTATTCACTTACACTGGCTACCATATGTACCAATGTGGTGGTATATTTTCAGATCACACTGATCAACCGCTGGTTCCTGGAAGTTAAGCCGATGATCAGCATGACTTTAGTACAGCTGCTTCTGATCATTATATGGATCTGGGGATCCAGATATATTTATTCCAGGCTGTATCGGGCAAGGAGACTTCTGGTGATCTATGGAGACCGGGATCCTGGGGATGACCTGATCCACAAGATGAATTCCAGAAGGGACAAGTATGACATCAGCGGTAAAGTTCATATCCATGAAGGAGAAGAAAAGATCCACCAGATGATGAAAGATTATGATGGTGTGATCATCTGGGATCTTCCGTCAGCAGTACGTAACCGCTATCTGAAATATTGTTTTGCCCATTCCATCAGATGCTACATGAGTCCTAAGATTTCTGATATTATCCTGATCGGCACAGACAGGATCCACCTGTTTGATACCCCGCTTCTCATGTCAAGGAATATGGGGCTGTCTGTAGAGCAGAGAGCAGCAAAAAGAGTGCTGGATATTCTGGTATCCGGCCTTGGGCTGATCATCCTTTCACCGCTTATGCTGATCATTGCACTGCTGGTGAAGCTGTATGATCATGGACCTGTGTTTTATACACAGAGCAGGCTTACCTGCAATGGCAAAGAGTTTATGATCTATAAATTCCGCAGCATGCGTGTGGATTCTGAGAAGAACGGTGCAAGGCTTGCATCCAAGCATGATTCCAGGATCACGCCGGTTGGCCATGTACTGAGGAATCTTCATCTGGATGAACTGCCACAGCTGTTTAATGTGTTTAAGGGAGATATGTCTTTGGTAGGCCCAAGACCTGAACGTACAGAGATCATGCAGGAATATGAAAAAGAGATCCCTGAGTTTTATTACCGGCTGAAAGTAAAAGCAGGACTTACCGGTTATGCACAGGTTTACGGCAAGTACAATACTACCCCATATGATAAGTTGAAGCTGGATCTGTTTTATATTGAAAATTATTCTTTTATACTGGATATTAAGCTTTTGTTTATGACTGTGAAAATCTTTTTCCAGAAGGAAGTATCCGAAGGTGTGGATGATAAGCAGAAGAATGCTTTAAAGGATTCAACAGATGAGAGGAACGAAGAAAAGAATGACAAAGCCTGAAGTGTCTGTGATCATGCCTGTATACAATGGGGAAAAATATATCCGGCAGGCTATAGAGTCTGTTTTTATACAGAATGTGCCACTGGAACTGCTGGTGATCGATGATGATTCTACAGATGGAACTGCACAGATCCTGAAAGAGTATGAGGGAAGAGAAGATTTCCGGTATTTTTGCAATACATCCAATCTTGGGGCAGCTGGCTCCAGGAATCGTGGTGTGAAAGAAGCTGCAGGCAGGTACATTGCCTTTCTTGACGCAGACGACTGGTGGGAAGAAGGGAAGCTTTCGGCACAGCTGGAGCAGCTGGAACGTACAGGCCGGGTGTTATGTTCTACAGGCCGTTCCCTGATGGATCCCTCCGGTGCAGATACAGGCCGTTATATTCCTGTAAAAGAAACGGTCACTTACCGGGATCTGCTGACACATAACAGCATTAACTGTTCTTCTGTTGTGGTAAAAAGGGAAGCTGCTCTGGAGTTTCCTATGGAGCATGATGACAGCCATGAGGATTATATTACCTGGCTGAAGATCCTGAAGAAATATGGGCCGGCAGTAGGGATCAACCGTCCATATCTGAAATATCGTCTCTCAGAAGGAGGGAAATCCAGGAACAAGCTAAAGTCCGCAAAAATGACCTATCATGTATATCGCTATGTTGGGTACGGCCCATTGAAAAGCGCCTGCTTTTTTGTTTCTTATGCGCTGCATGGTATCTGGAAATATAGATAACGGAAATAGATAAGCCGATGATTGTGATATGTTCTTCACAGTTCATCGGCTCTGTTTTTATATAACAGGAAAGCAGGTTTTGTACGGCTGTATGCAAATCTGGCAGAACTTATTACTTAGGTGCTTTTTTCTCTGTAAGATCTTTTTTGATCTGGGTGGTAGAAACTTCAGGAGTACGGGGAAGATAGACTACATCACAATAATCTTTCAGAAAGTCAAACTTTCCTTCCCAGTCATCTCCCATTACAAAAGTATCAATATGATATTCTTTTACATCGGATATCTTCTGCTCCCAGTTCTCTTCCGGGATAACCAGATCTACATAGCGGATGGCTTCTAACAGCTGCTTTCTTTTTTCGTAGGAAAAATAGCACTTCTTTTGTTTTTCATTCCAGTTAAATTCATCCGTGGAAAGCCCCACGATCAGATAATCACCGTATTGTTTTGCTCTTCGCAGCAAGTTGATGTGCCCGTAATGCAGCAGATCGAAGGTTCCGTATGTAATCACTCTTTTCATAATCTGTCCTCACTAAATCATGATACCAGGGTCAAAAGCCCGGGGAAAATGTTCTGCCGCCTATTATACCATAACAGAGGGGAACTGCAAAGAGTATATCTTTTCTGAAAGGCTTGAAAGAAAACGAAGCCCTGATATATAAGACATATCTTTTCGGCGATATTACAACCAACAATTCAATAAATAAGAAATCCCTGCCAGGGTTATACTTTTCTGTATCGTTCCCTACTTCGAGAAAGAAAAATGTAAAAAAATATTCTATAATTTGTAAAAGTATGTTATTATTTTAGAGACATTGTAACTGTTGGTACTTTTACAACTACGCTGCTTTTACGATTACAGTACTTACACAGTTACCAGATTTTTGCATACATCAGAATTTTACATAATTAAATAGGGGAATGATAAAAATGACAGAGAAACAAGAGCATCTGTTACGGCTCTTTCAGGAGCTGGATCATATATGTAAAGAAAATGAACTCCGGTATGTGCTGGCAGAAGAATCAGCACTTGCTGCAGCAGGAAGAGCCAGATTTGCCGGCGGGGAGACAGAAATCAAGGTTTATATGCCAAGGGCAGACTGGAACCGGTTAGGGGAGATGGCAAAGAAAGAACTGCCAAAAGACCGGGTGCTTTATCAGGAGCCAGGGGCAGGATACGGTGAGGATTTTGGATGTGCACTGGAAAAAAAACAGATTCTGGGAACAGATCCGGCAGGGGAGCGGATCCATATCCTGGTTCTTGATCCAGTGCCAGAAGAAGCCTGTGAGAAATACAGAAAAGATCTGGGAATGTATCTGGATCTTGCAGATCCCCAGGAAGTGCTTGGACAGTCCTGGGGGATTTCACCTTCCAGGTACTACAGATATTATCTGTCCACCAGATTTACAGGAAAAAAACATGTTCTTGGAAACCTGGAAAAGCGTATGCAGGCCTTTCGTGAAGAAGATTGCAGCAAATATGCAGTACATGTGGATGAACGGCTTCTTTTTCTGGAAAAAGATGTGCTCTTTCCTGGAAAAAATTGCGACTTCCAGGGCGTGCAGGCGATGATTCCTGGAAAGATCACCGAATATCTGACCTGTGTCTATGGTGATGAATGGCCGGAATTTACATTTACTTCCAAAGAAGATGAAAAAGAGACTGCAACCGTTGAAGGGATCAGTTATCAGGAATTAAGGGAAGATTATCTGCCAGGTATCCGAAAAGGCAGACTGCAGCGTGCGGTCATGCACAGCAAGCTTCGGGCACTTTCCGGGGAAAAGACCCGACAGAAAGAAGAGAAAAAACTCACTGAAAAAGAGAAAAAACTCACTGGAGAAGAACAGACATTTTCAGAAGAGGACCAGGCACTCTCCGAGAATGGGACAGGCGCAGAACTAAAAAAAGATCTTGAACAGTTCAGACAGGCAATTGCCCAATATGCTGACGGTCAGAAAGCTTCTGCAAAAGAGACTGCGATTGCCCTGTACGAAAAGTATCCGGATCATCCTCTGATCACAAAATTCCTCAGCAGATTTTATATGGAAGAAGCCAGAGAATCCAGGGATAGTACAGAGGCAGAACGCTTTATTGAAGAAGCGCTGCGGAAATTCCCGGAGGATGGTTATTTCCTGAAATACAGAGGAGAGCTTCTGTGGATGCGAGGAAGATGTGCGGATGCACTTGTTGTATTTGCACAGGCAAGGGAAAATACCAAAAATATGATCGTACAAAAGGAACTGGATCAGTTTCTTATGCCATATGAACAGCAGACCGGGGACACCTGTCAGGCGCTTCTTGCAAACAGGGAAAAGGAAGCTGCACGGAATCTGGCAGAGCTTTGGCTACGCCTTTTGCCCAGGTCAGAACGGATGAAAAGCCTGGTATACCTTACAAGAGTCAGCACTGCAAGGACTGTAAAAGAAATGGAACTTCTTACAGATGAGTTGACTGCCTTTGTACAGATACAGGAGAAGAGCAGGAGACAGAAAAACAGGGAACTTTACGGCCCTGCACTGACAAAAGCCTGGGAACGGCTTGGGTATCCGGGGGAACTGGCAAAGCTTCGTACAGAGATCCTTTATACAGAAGAACCTGGGGAACTGGAGTGGATCGCAGAAAAGGTAAGGGATTACCAGATCCACAAAGACAAGCTGGCACAGGTGTATAAGCTGGCAGGTGATGCAAGAAAGAAACAGGGACAGACTGCACAGGCCTTTGAAAACTACAGGAAAGCCATGGAATATGCAGGAAAATCCTATGCAAGAAAGGAACTGTCCTCTTTGATCCTGCAGGATCTTTATATGGGAAGCCATAAGATGGCAGAATATGTGGCATCTGGAAAAGGGGAAGAGTTTCTGGACGCCTGGCTGTCTAAATACGGGACAGTGGAAGATTTGAAAAAACTGGTAAGAAGCTGTGTGGCTGATGGAAGCATATCACATGCCGGGGACAGGACACCGCTTACCGGTGAGGAATGGCAGACCATGGAGGAAACGAAAGAATCCAAAGAGGATTATGCCACCTGGTGCTGGGATTATGTACAGTTCTGTGCAGAAAAGATACGTCTGGAAAAATATTATACAGACCACAAGGATTATATTGTGAACCTGTACAAAAATAAAGATTATCCGCGTCTGGAAAGCTTTCTTGCCCCCTATCACAGGGCTACGCTGCAAAGCCTGAAAACGCAGGAGATCTTTGTACCTGATGAGGAGATCTTTGAGATCTATCTGCATATCCTTGAATGCAAGGGTATGGAGCCTCTGAAGAAAGAAATCGAAAACTACTGGAACTGACCGGGAAAAGCGCATGGGAAGCGCATTTAAAAGGCATTACAAATTTATAGAAAAGCCAACCTGAAAATACAGGAAAAGACTTGACGGACAGGCATGTTTTGTGGTACACTTGACAAGCGACATGGAAGTTAGGTCTTTTTTTTATGCCCGAAATTGGTGACGGATATGCTTTTTGAAGGCAAAAGAAGGCCGTGCAAATGAAAACACTGGAGGTGGAAGTTGTGCGCGTTAGGATTACATTAGCATGTACGGAGTGCAAGCAGCGGAACTACAATATGACTAAGGAAAAGAAAAACCATCCTGAAAGAATGGAAACAAAGAAATATTGTAAATTCTGCCAGAGACACACAATGCACAAGGAAACAAAGTAGTCACGAGATTGTGAGGTTAGGCTATGCAAGGAAAAGAAAAATCTGCTGATAAAAGCCAGAAGAAAGGTTTCTTTCAGGGAGTTCAGGCCGAGTTCAAAAAGATTATTTGGACAGATCGCCCCACCCTTATCAAACAGACAATCGTCGTTTTGATCGTGACAATTCTGCTGGGCGTGATCATCAGCGTGATGGATGCAGGCATTCTGGAATGCATAAATCTTTTAATTAAATAAGGACAAAGGTGGATTGTATGTCAGAAGCAAAATGGTATGTTGTCCATACCTATTCAGGGTATGAGAACAAGGTAAAGGCCAACATTGAAAAAACAATCGAGAACAGACATCTGGAAGACCAGATCCTGGAGGTTCGTGTTCCGCTGCAGGATGTAGTGGAGATGAAGAACGGAGTTGCCAAATCTGTCCAGAAAAAAATGTTTCCAGGTTATGTGCTCCTCAACATGGTCATGAATGATGACACCTGGTATGTTGTCCGCAACACCAGAGGTGTTACGGGATTTGTAGGGCCGGGATCCAAACCGGTGCCTCTGACAGATGCAGAAATGCAGCCCCTTGGCATCCATGAGGAGAGCGTTCAGGTGGATTTTGAAGAAGGAGACATGGTTGTGGTAACAGGCGGAGCCTGGAAAGATACCACAGGCGTTGTATCAGCAATTAATCTGCCTAAACAGGTTGTGACTATCAATGTTGAACTGTTCGGCCGCGAAACACCGGTAGAGATCAGTTTCGCAGAGATCAAGAAAATGTAAATTATTAATCAGGTAACACGATATCGTGGGAGGGATATACCCCCGCCAATACCACATAGGAGGTGCCGAAAATGGCAAAAAAAGTAACAGGCTATATTAAATTACAGATTCCCGCTGGTAAAGCAACTCCAGCACCACCTGTAGGTCCGGCTCTTGGACAGCACGGTGTTAATATCGTTCAGTTTACAAAAGAGTTTAACGCAAGAACAGCTGATCAGGGTGACATGATCATTCCGGTTGTTATCACTGTTTACGCAGACAGAAGTTTCAGCTTCATAACCAAAACTCCGCCGGCAGCAGTTCTTCTTAAGAAAGCTGCAAACATCAAATCAGGTTCCGGCGTACCGAACAAAACAAAAGTTGCAAAGGTTACAAAAGCTCAGGTTCAGGAGATCGCAGAGCTTAAGATGAAAGACCTGAATGCAGCATCCATCGAAGCAGCTATGAGCATGATTGCTGGTACTGCAAGAAGTATGGGAATCGAAGTAGTTGACTGATTATAAGTAGATAGTGGGAGGGCTTTTCCCCGCAAATACCACAGGAGGTTATAGAAATGAAACGAGGAAAGAAATATGTGGAAGCTGCGAAAGCAGTTGACCGCTCAACATTATATGATACCGCAGAAGCAATCAGCTTAGTTAAGAAAGCTGCAGTTGCAAAGTTTGACGAGACCATCGAAGTTCATATCCGTACAGGCTGCGATGGACGTCATGCAGATCAGCAGATCCGTGGTGCAGTTGTTCTGCCACACGGAACAGGTAAAAAGGTTCGTGTTCTTGTATTTGCAAGAGACGCTAAAGCTGAGGAAGCAAAGGCAGCAGGCGCTGAGTTCGTAGGAGCTGAGGAGCTTATTCCGAAGATCCAGAACGAAGGATGGCTGGATTTCGACGTTGTTGTTGCAACACCTGATATGATGGGCGTTGTAGGACGTCTGGGTCGTGTACTTGGACCGAAAGGTTTAATGCCAAACCCGAAAGCTGGTACTGTAACCATGGATGTTACAAAAGCGGTTCATGATATCAAAGCCGGTAAGATCGAGTACCGTCTTGACAAAACAAATATCATCCATGTTCCGGTTGGTAAAGCTTCCTTTACCGAGGAGCAGTTAAGCGACAACTTCCAGACGCTGATTGGAGCTATTTTAAAGGCAAGACCAAGCACACTGAAAGGTCAGTATTTAAGAAGCGTTACAATCGCTCCTACAATGGGACCTGGCGTGAAGATCAACCCAATGAAATTAGCTTAATAGATTGAGACAGTAAGATGAAGCCTCCGCCGGAGCCAATATGAGCACCGGAGGAGGCTTTCCTGTATTAAGGAGGAGAAAGGATGGCAGCAGGGCGAAAGAGGCGCAGACACAGGAATTATAAGAAAAGGCTGCTGATTTGTCTGCTGGTGCAGATGCTGGCGCTGACAGCCTTTGGATGTGCCCTGGGATGGAATAGAGGGGTCAGTTCCGTTGTGGCAGACATTACAGGGAAATTTTCTTCTCCTGTGATCACAGACCTTGACCTGACTGGGATCCAGAGCACTTATGCAGTCCTAATGGATGAAAAAAGCGGCAAGGTGATCAGCCAGATATCAGGAGAGGAGCGGATGTATCCGGCCTCCATGACAAAGATCATGACAGCCATTGTGGCTATTGAGGCGCTGCCCGGACTGCAGAAGCAAATCACCCTTTCAGGAGATGCCATTGACCAGCTGTACAAGCATGATGCCACACAGGCAGGCTTTCAGCTTGGAGAGAAAGTGACAGCAATAGATCTGTTGTATGGTGTGATGCTGCCCTCAGGAGCAGAGTGCTGCCTGGCACTGGCACAGGATATTTCCGGTTCTGAAGAAAAGTTTGTGGAAAAAATGAACGAGAAAGCAAAAAAGCTGGGGATGGACGGGACACATTTTTGCGACTGTACAGGGCTTCATGATCCGGAGCATTACAGTACAGCCAGGGATATTGCAGTCCTTATGCGTTATGCAGTGCATAATCCGGTTTTCCGTAAGATTGTCCAGGCAGCCAGACATACTTCTAAGGGAACCAACCTTCATCCGGATGGGATCACTTATTACAGCAGTATGTTCAAAAATATGCCGGATCCGTCTGTGACCGGCGGGGAGATCCTGGGCGGTAAGACCGGTTATACAGATGTGGCAGGTCACTGTCTTGCAAGCTTTGCAAAGATCGGGGACAGAGAGTATATCCTGGTAACTGCAGGGGCATACAGCGAAAGCGATCCTATTCCCCATATTGAAGATGCTTACACCATATACAACCGTCTTGGAAAAGCCGTGGACGGAAAGTAAAAGATGGTGTAAAATAGCCTGTGAAAGACTAAGTCAAAAGGCTGAGCAAAAGAAAGGCTGAGCAAAAGAAAGGCTGAGCAAAAGAAAGGCTGAGCGAAAGAAAGACAGAGCGAAAGAATAGGCTAATTAAAAGAAAGAGGTAGCCGTATGAAAAAATTTAAACGTATTTTTCTGATCGTAATTGATTCTCTTGGGATCGGAGCCATGAAGGATGCTGCTGAATACGGAGATACAGGGGCAGATACCCTTGGACATATTGACCGTACAGTTAAGGAACTAAAGCTGCCGACTATGGAGAAACTGGGGTTAGGTAATCTTTGTACCCTTTCACATGTAGTGCCTGCAGATCACCCTCTTGGATATTATGCAAGGCTGAATGAAGCCAGCCTTGGAAAAGATACCATGACCGGCCACTGGGAAATGATGGGACTTCATATTACCACACCATTCAAGACATTTACAGAGCATGGTTTTCCACCGGAACTGATCCATGAATTAGAAGAAAGAACCGGCCATAAGATTGTTGGAAATCGTTCCGAAAGTGGCACAAAGATCCTGGATGACCTGGGAGAACATCAGATCCGTACAGGAGACATGATCGTTTACACTTCCGCAGACTCTGTACTGCAGATCGCAGGGCATGAAGAGACCTTTGGTCTGGATGAATTATACAGATGCTGTGAGATTGCCCGTGAGATCACTATGAAGGATGAATGGAAGGTTGGCCGTGTGATCGCAAGACCTTATGTGGGCCGGAAAAAAGGAGAGTTTAAACGGACACCAAACCGTCACGATTATGCAGTAAGTCCATTTGGACGGACAGCACTGGATGTACTGAAAGATGCAGGATATGATGTGATCAGTGTTGGTAAGATCGCAGACATTTTCAATAATCAGGGCATTACAGAGAAGTACCATTCTGATAGCAGTGTGCAGGGAATGGAGCAGACCATAGAGATCGCAAAAAGAGATTTCCATGGCCTGACATTTGTAAATCTTGTGGATTTTGATGCTTTGTGGGGACACAGAAGGAATCCGGAAGGGTATGGCAGGGAACTGGAGAAATTCGATGAAAAGCTGACACAGCTTCTGCCACTGATCCGGGAAGATGACCTTCTGATGATCACTGCAGACCATGGAAATGATCCCACCTATACAGGTACAGACCATACCAGAGAGCAGACACCACTGCTTATTTATTCCCCAGGATTTAAAGGTGGGGAGCTGCCGGTTCAGGATACTTTTGCGGTGTCCGGCGCTACCATTCTGGATAATTTTGATCTTTCTCCTGCACAGGGAATGATCGGACATACACTTGGAGAATTACTGGTATAAAGCCATTATTTTTCCTTCATACGACGATAAAGAGTTGCCAGGCTGATCCCCAGCTTTTGGGCAACTTTTTTCTTGCCTTCTGTTGTATTTCCGTACTGATTCAACAGATCATTGATGGTCTGATTTTCAATATCACGCATGGATAAAGTGTTGCCTGAGGTAAGTTTTTTCTCAATCTTATGGGTCATGGCCTGATCTGAAAACACCTCTTTGATGTTAGCCGGAAGCAGATCCGCAGTCATGATCTGGCCACGGCCGGTTTTGATGGAAAGCATGTACTGGATGCAGTTATCCATTTCATGCAGATTTCCAGGCCAGGTATAACGCATGAAATAAAGGATCACTTTTTTATCAAATTTCAGATCCTTATGGGAAAAATAAGGGGCATAAAGCTTCAGCATATGGTTGGCGCAGATCATAATATCATCCCCTCGCTGACGCAGAGGAGGAAGGCTGATGGGGATCCCATTCAGGGAATAATAAAGCTCTGTATTGAAACGATCCTGCTTTACAAGATCCTCTAAAGGAGTGGAGGATGCAGCGATAAACAGGCAGTCAATGTAGACTTTACGGTTGCTGCCACGCTTGATAAAATATCGGTTTTTGATACAGGACAGCAGTTTGAACTGGGAATATACAGGAAGCTGATCAATATTATTCAGACAGACAGTCCCTGAATGGGCGATTTCCAGCTTGCCAAGTACAGAGCCGGATAACTGTTCGCCGCTGACGGTTTCGCTGCCGCCGAATAGCTCTTCATCAATACTTTCAGGGGAAATAGCCTTGCAGTTGATCAGCACAAAGGGCTTGTCAGAACGATTGCTGCTTCCGTGGATCGCCCGGGCAAGAGTACCCTTTCCTGTACCCTCTTCTCCTGTGATCAGTACATTAACCGGCTGCTGGGTGGCTTTCTGGGCCATCTGCTTTGCAAGCCGGATCTCTTTGCATTCCCCCAGATAATCCTTCAGCGTAATGGTTTTTCCTGATCTGGAAGAGGAGCCTGTTTCGATACGGATACCAAAGGAATCAATAGTTTTGAAGTTCAGCGTACAGCCTATATATTCTTCGTTATCATAGAAGAAAGATACAAACACACCGTATTCTTTATTATGTATATATACCCTTTCATACACCGTATTCAGATGCTGATTAAACAGGTTATGAAGAGCCGGATCCGGGATCAGGGAGAAGATATTCTGGGCTTTAATAGCCTTCTCAGTAACACCCAGGATCCTGAATGCCTGATGGTTATAATTACGGATAAAACCGTTCCTGTCAACGAAAATATAGCCGTCTGAGATCTGGCTGATGGTCTGGTTCAGGATCTGATTCTGCAGCTGTACATCCTGGAGCATTTCTTTTTCTTTCTGTGCAATATCATTTTCTTTTAACTTGATCTGAGTGATCTCACACATACGTTCAATAAAGGAAGACAGTCTGTGAGACTGGTCATGAAGCTTGCTGGCCTGCCGTTCATCAAAGCAGATCAGACCCATTACACCCACCACCTGATCATCATAAATAATCGGGTAATGGATAAACCCAAATTCTTCACAGTGTCCCTGCTTTGGACAGAACTGACAGGCAGGATCGGCTCCGGGAGAAGCACTGATCCGGGGCTGTCCTGTTTTCAGAACATCACGGATAACCCCTCCGATAGGAGGCAGAGGCTGGAAAACAGTACCTGCCACACGGTTACAATAACGATCAAATACCTGGGTGTCTATTTCAATTGCCAGAGCAATACTTTCTGCAATCTGCTGCAGGAAATCTTTGATCTGCATCAATTCAATCATACCAAAAAAACTCCTTTTTTATGTGCGAAAATTAGTCATTAACACTATGCTAATATGAAAAACGGGATTTTGTCAACGTCAAATATACAAAACAGATTTATGATAAAAAAATATTTGAAAACATAATGCCTAAAACATGCGCTATCTGGACATTTTCTCAAAATGCGAAAAATGGAAAGAGAAAAATTCTCATTATGAGAAATTTGGAGAATTGTTGATGTGAGAAAGGGTTGCTATAATTGCCACATAAACAAAGCGACGACAGAAAATAAAAAGAAAGCCGGATCCGTCAGGATCTGACTTGCGAGGTGGCAAATGAAAAAAATATTGAATCGTGTGGAAGATGTTGTTCCTGAAATGCTGGAGGGAATGATGATGGCCTGTCCGGATCTGAAGATATTGCCGGGAACACAGGTGGTTGTAAGAAAAAGCGGAGCTGTACAGGGAAAGGTAGGACTGATCTCAGGAGGAGGCAGCGGCCATGAACCTGCACACGCAGGATATGTAGGGGAAGGAATGCTGGACGGAGCCTGTGCAG
>ONBN01000018.1 GCA_900316115.1 uncultured Eubacteriales bacterium | reverse complement strand
ATTTGATCAGTCCGTTGTTCAGTGCAGTAATGGATTCCATGTCCAGATGGTTGGTAGGCTCATCCAGGATCAGGATATTAGCACCGGTTATCATCATTTTGGAAAGAAGGCAGCGAACCTTCTCACCACCGGAAAGGACACGTACTCGTTTCACACCGTCTTCTCCAGGGAAAAGCATACGTCCAAGGAAACCTCGTACATAGGTGGCATCCTTGATCTCAGAATACTGGGTCAGCCAGTCTGTGATGGTCAGGTCATTGTCAAACTCCTGGGTATTGTCCTTGGGGAAATACGCCTGGGAGGTTGTGATACCCCATTTATAATTACCGGAATCCGGCTCCATCTCTCCTGTAAGGATCTTGAAGAAAGTAGTGATAGCAAGCTCATTGGCTCCTACAAAGGCTACCTTGTCATTGCGTCCGAGAGTAAAGGAGATATTGTCAAGGATCCTTACACCGTCAATGGTCTTGGAAAGATTTTCTACCATCAGGACTTCATTACCGATCTCACGATTTGGACGGAAATCAATATATGGATACTTACGGCTGGAAGGACGCATGTCGTCCAGCTGGATCTTTTCAAGGGCACGCTTTCTGGAAGTTGCCTGTTTGGATTTGGAAGCATTGGCGCTGAACCGGGAAATAAATTCCTGCAGCTCTTTGATCTTTTCTTCCTTTTTCTTATTGGCTTCTTTCATCTGCTTGATCAGCAGCTGGCTGGATTCAAACCAGAAATCATAGTTACCTGCATAAAGCTGGATCTTGCCGTAATCAATATCAGCAGTCTGTGTACATACCTTATTTAAGAAATAACGGTCATGGGATACTACAATGACGGTATTGTCAAAGTTGATCAGGAATTCTTCCAGCCATTCAATAGCAGGAAGATCCAGGTGGTTGGTAGGCTCGTCAAGAAGCAGGATGTCCGGATTACCGAAAAGTGCCTGGGCAAGCAGAACCTTCACCTTAAGGCTTCCGTTCAGGTCGGCCATCTGGGAATAATGATACTCTGTATCTACACCAAGTCCGTTCAACAGGGTAGCTGCCTCGGATTCAGCTTCCCAGCCGTTCATTTCTGCAAATTCGCCTTCCAGTTCACTGGCACGGATACCATCTTCATCTGTAAAGTCTTCCTTTGCATAAATGGCTTCTTTTTCCTTCATGATCTGATAAAGACGGGCATTTCCCATGATTACGGTATCCAGTACAGGATAGGCATCATATTTGAAGTGATCCTGCTGCAGGAAGGAAAGTCTCTGGCCGGGAGTGATCACCACATCTCCTTTGGTGGGCTCAAGCTGTCCGGAAAGGATCTTAAGGAATGTGGATTTTCCTGCACCGTTGGCTCCGATCAGGCCGTAGCAGTTACCTTCTGTGAATTTGATGTTTACATCTTCAAAAAGCGCTTTTTTTCCAACACGCAGTGTGATGTTATTTGCTGAAATCATATTTACCTCCGAATATAGTCGATTTGCTCACTGTTTTCTAGTATAGCCGATTTCCTTCCTATCGTAAACTGTGAATTTTGCAAGAATTATTTTTGTTTTTCCCTGCATTTCTTTACAAAAAAATAAACCACTGCTATAATGTGAAAGCCTGGCCTGAAAAAACAGGACAATTTATGAACGGAGTTGATAAAAAATGAAAACTGGACAGATATATCTTACAGGATTTATGGGGGCTGGCAAAAGCACAGTGGCCAGATGTCTTTGCAGGAATTATAATATGAAGCAAATAGAAATGGATCATGAGATCGAAGTGGAAGAGGGAATGAAGATATCCCAGATCTTTAAAGAAAAAGGGGAGGCTTATTTCCGCAAAAAAGAGACAGAATTTCTTGAAAAGATCCAGGATCAGGAAAATGTGGTTGTTTCCTGTGGGGGAGGAACTGTAATGCAGCCTGGTAATGTGGAGATCATGAAGAAAAATGGAAAAATATTTCTGCTTACGGCTCAACCTGAAACCATTTTAAGCCGTGTGAAGAATAACCATGACAGGCCTCTTCTGGAAGGAAAAAAGAATGTAGAGGCAATTAAAGAACTGATGGAAGCACGCCGTCCTAAATATGAGGCAGCTGCTGATTATCAGATTGCAACTGATGGCAAAAGTGACAGACAGATATGTGAGGAGATTATAAATGAATGGAATATTGGAAACATTAACGAATAGTATGGCAGCAAGCTTCTGGGCAGCACCCCTTCTGGCTCTTGTGGCCGGGATTGTTACATCCTTTACCCCCTGTTCCCTGGCAACTGTGCCTATGCTTCTTACCTGCGTAGGTGCGTCTAAAGCAAGTCCCGGGAAGGCATTCCGTCTTTCCCTTGCTATGGCAGCTGGTATGGCAGTTACTTTTGGGGTGTTTGGTTCTGTGGCTTCAGCCATTGGACACCATATGCATGAAGCTGGACACTGGTGGGCTGTGCTTATGGGGATTTTAATGGTTCTTATGGCACTTCAGGTCTTTGGTGTGGTGAATGTGATCCCACATATCCATTTTGATGAGCATACTATGAAGAGAGGATATGCAGGAGCATTTCTGACAGGCGCACTTGGAGGGCTATTTGCTTCTCACTGTGCCATTCCTGTGATGGTTGCCCTTCTTGCCCTTGTTGCAAAGCTTGGGAAAAGTACTGGCTGGGGGATCCTCCTTATGGTTCTGTATGCGCTGGGACACAGTGTTTTGCTGATCGTGGCAGGTACCAGTTACAGTTATGTGGAGAAGATGATGGCTAATCCAAGATATGAGACTTGGAGCAAAAGAATCCGATATGTGTTAGGAACGGTCATATTATTAGTTGGGTTTGTGTTGATTTTTGGAGAAAAATAAAAAACTTCATAGCTTTCATTCGAAAAAGTGACGTTTTTTTCAAAAATAGTCAAATATATTTAGATATGTTGTTGAATTTTTTCTTTAAGGCTGTTATACTCGATTTGTCAGGGAGAAAAAGACAACTAAGGATCAACAACTAGAATGCAAATGCTAAAGAGAGAGGTTATAAAGGTATGTTTATTACGAGAGAGTGTGACTATGCAGTAAGAGTCCTTCGGGCGCTTGCAGGAGAAACACGTTTAAGCGTGAATGAAATTTGTGACAGAGAAGCAATTACAGCCCCATTTGCCTACAAAATTCTCAAAAAACTCCAGAAAGCCGGGATCGTAAAAGGTTTCAGAGGCGTCCATGGCGGTTATACTTTGAATAAAGATTTAGGTTCTCTGACTTTGTTTGAGGTATACTATGCGATTGATCCGGACATGTATATTATCGAATGCCTTAATCCGAAAAATGAATGTGTCCGTAATGGCCAGGACGGAAGTGTATGTTATATGCACAAAGAACTGGCAGAGATCCAGGATGAACTGTGGCGTCTGCTGAAAAGAAAGCCCCTTGACCAGGTCCTGGGACTGACAGATTGAAACAGGAAGAAGAAACACCGGTATGCGGTCAGCCCCCGTTCACCGGTGCTTTTTTATTTTAAGGAGTGTGTAACGCAGTTCGGGATGTTTTGACGGTTTTTTTGCTCTGTTTGGCCTTTTTGTATCTCATAATGTACAAAAAAAACAGAAACAAAAATAGAAATATGAGAAATTATATGCTATAATAGTATCTGGAATTTTAGGCACGCAGATGTCTAGAAATAATATTTTTATAAATCTTTAAGGAGGAAAGATAAAACTATGGCAAGAAAGATGAAAACCATGGATGGAAACCATGCAGCCGCTCATGCTTCATATGCATTTTCAGATGTAGCTGCTATCTATCCGATCACTCCTTCATCTGTTATGGCTGAAGCCACTGATGAGTGGGCAACCCAGGGTAGAAAAAATATCTTCGGACAGGAAGTACAGGTAACTGAGATGCAGTCTGAGGCTGGTGCAGCAGGTGCTGTACATGGTTCTCTGGCAGCAGGTGCTCTGACTACTACTTATACAGCTTCTCAGGGTCTGTTACTTATGATCCCTAACCTTTACAAAATCGCTGGTGAGCAGCTTCCGGGTGTATTCAACGTATCTGCCCGTGCACTTGCTTCTCACGCACTTTCTATTTTTGGAGATCATTCCGATGTTATGGCCTGTCGTCAGACTGGTTGTGCAATGCTTTGCGAGTCTTCCGTACAGGAAGTTATGGACCTGACTCCTGTTGCACATCTTGCTGCAATCAAAGGCAAAGTTCCGTTTATCAATTTCTTCGATGGATTCCGTACATCTCATGAGATCCAGAAGATCGAGACATGGGATTATGAAGATCTGAAGGATATGGCTGATATGGATGCTATCCAGGCATTCCGTGATCATGCTCTTAACCCGAACCATCCATGTCAGAGAGGTTCCGCTCAGAACCCGGATATCTTCTTCCAGGCAAGAGAGGCATGTAACCCATACTATGATGCACTTCCTGCAGTTGTTCAGGAGTACATGGACAAGGTTAATGCTAAGATCGGTACAGATTACAAGCTTTTCAACTACTATGGAGCAGCTGATGCTGACCATGTGATCGTTGCTATGGGATCTGTAAATGATACAATCGAAGAGACTATCGATTACTTAATGGCAGCAGGCAGAAAAGTTGGTGTGATCAAAGTTCGTCTGTACAGACCATTTAGTGCACAGGCACTGGTTGATGCTATTCCTGAGACAGTTAAGCAGATCACAGTTCTTGACAGAACAAAAGAGCCAGGCGCACTTGGCGAGCCACTGTACCTGGATGTTGTAGCTGCTCTTAAAGACAGCAAATTTGCAGGCGTTAAGATCTTCTCCGGACGTTATGGACTTGGTTCCAAAGATACAACACCGGCTCAGATCGTTGCTGTTTATGACAATACAGAAAAAGAGAAATTCACAATCGGTATCGTAGATGATGTTACACATCTTTCCCTTGAGACAGGTGCTCCTCTTGTTACTACACCAGAAGGAACAACTAACTGTAAGTTCTGGGGACTTGGTGCTGACGGTACTGTAGGTGCTAACAAGAACTCCATCAAGATCATTGGTGATAATACAGACATGTATGCTCAGGCATATTTTGACTATGACTCCAAGAAATCCGGTGGTGTTACCATGTCCCACCTGCGTTTCGGTAAGAAACCGATCAAATCTACATACCTGATCCACAAAGCAAACTTCGTAGCATGCCATAATCCTTCCTATGTTAATAAATACAACATGGTTCAGGAGCTGGTTGACGGAGGTACATTCCTTCTTAACTGTGCATGGGATATGGAAGGACTTGAGAAACATCTTCCAGGACAGGTTAAAGCATTCATCGCTAACCACAATATCAAATTCTACACCATCGACGGTGTGAAGATCGGTATTGAGACTGGCATGGGACCAACACGTATCAACACAATCCTTCAGTCTGCATTCTTCAAACTGACAGGTATCATTCCTGAGGATCAGGCAATCGACCTTATGAAAGCTGCTGCAAAGGCAACTTACGGACGTAAGGGTGATGATGTTGTTCAGAAGAACTGGGCAGCTATCGATGCCGGTGCAAAACAGGTTGTTGAGATCAAGGTTCCGGAGAGCTGGAAAGATGCAGCAGATGAAGGCCTGCATATGACTCATGCTACAGAGGGACGTCAGGAAGTTGTTGATTTCGTTAATAACATCCAGGCTAAGGTTAATGCACAGGAAGGTAATACACTGCCTGTATCTGCATTCAAAGATTATGTTGACGGTACTACACCATCCGGTGCTGCTGCATACGAGAAACGTGGTATCGCTGTAAATATTCCTGTATGGACTCCAGAGAACTGTATCCAGTGTAACAGATGTGCATATGTTTGCCCGCACGCTGTTATCCGTCCGGTAGCTCTTACAGAGGAAGAAGCTGCAAATGCTCCTGAGGGAATCAAAACATTACCTATGACAGGTATGAAAGAATACAAGTTCACCATGACTGTTTCCGCACTTGACTGTACAGGATGTGGTTCCTGTGCAAATGTATGCCCAGGCAAGAAAGGGGCAAAAGCCCTTGCTATGGAGAACCTGGAAGCAAACATGGAAGAGCAGAAATACTTTGATTATGGTGTAACTCTTCCGGTTAAAGAAGATGTTATCGCTAAATTCAAAGAGACAACAGTTAAGGGAAGCCAGTTCAAACAGCCACTGCTTGAGTTCTCAGGCGCTTGTGCTGGATGTGGTGAGACACCTTACGCTAAACTGATCACTCAGCTGTTTGGTGACAGAATGTACATTGCAAATGCTACAGGATGCTCCTCTATCTGGGGTAACTCTTCACCATCTACACCATATACTGTAAATGCAAAAGGACAGGGTCCTGCATGGGGCAACTCACTGTTCGAGGATAACGCAGAGTTCGGTTATGGTATGCTTCTTGCTCAGAAAGCTATCCGTGATGGTCTGAAAGCAAAGGTTGAAGATGTTGTAGCTAACGGTGACAACGCAGACGTTAAAGCTGCTGGCCAGGAATGGCTGGATACATTTGCATGTGGCGCTACCAACGGTGCAGCTACTGAGAAACTTGTAGCAGCTCTGGAAGCATGCGGATGTGACAAAGCAAAAGACATCCTTGCACAGAAAGATTTCCTGGCTAAGAAATCCCAGTGGATCTTCGGTGGTGACGGATGGGCTTACGATATCGGATTTGGTGGTGTAGACCATGTACTTGCAAGCGGCCGTGACATCAATGTTATGGTATTCGATACAGAGGTTTACTCCAACACAGGCGGACAGTCTTCCAAGTCTACACCTACTGGTGCGATCGCTCAGTTCGCTGCTGGCGGTAAAGAGACAAAGAAGAAAGATATGGCTTCTATCGCAATGAGCTATGGTTATGTATATGTTGCTCAGATTTCCATGGGCGCAGACTTCAACCAGGCAATCAAAGCGATCGCTGAGGCTGAGGCTTATCCGGGACCGTCTCTGATCATTGCATACGCTCCATGTATCAACCATGGTATCAAGAAGGGTATGGCAAAGGCTCAGACAGAGGAAGAGCTGGCTGTTAAGTGTGGATACTGGCACAACTTCCGCTTCAATCCGGCTGCAGAAGGCAACAAGTTCAGCCTTGATTCCAAAGCACCGGATATGACAGATTATCAGGGATTCCTGAACGGTGAGGTTCGTTACAACTCCTTACAGCGTCAGAATCCTGAGAAAGCTGCTAGACTGTTTGCTAAGAACCAGTCTGAAGCAAAAGCTAGATATGAGTATCTGCAGAAGCTGATCACTCTGTACGGAACAGAGGAATAAGATTCTAAATAAATAGTATAAACATAAGGTTAGGTGCTTTTACAGCACCACTCCAATATATGTTTATCGTGTCGTAGCGTAAAGTGGACCTGCGGCACTGCCTGATGAAGGTGGTGCCGTGGGTCTTTCTTGTTTTTGCCTGAATGCTGAACATGTTATAGAAAAAAATAGTGGGATATGATATCCTTTGAAAAGAGAATTCCAATAGAGCTTGGAGTGATGATTGGAGCAATTACAGAATCACAGGAACTGATTGATCATGCTTTAAAATCAGAAGAAAAAGGAGGTCAGATTTATATGTGTACAGCGTTAGAAGAATTGGTGAATGAAGGGGTAGAGAAAGGTCGGCAAGAAGGTAGAAAAGAAGGAGGGATACAGGCAAGCGTCAGAATATGCAAAAGGTTTAATATGAATCAAGAAGATGTTGTTCAGAATATAATGAAAGACTTTTCTTTATCGAAAAAAGAAGCGTCAGAATATGTGAAAATGTATTGGTAAAAGCGAAAAGATAAAAGAAATATAGAGAGCTATACAGAAGTTATATTGACTATTGCATGGCTCTTTTTGCGTGCTTCAGTTTATTTAGTGAAACTTGATTTATATCATGTTTTAAGCCTATGCTTGTTGTGCCCGTTTCATATATAATCGGATTTACTTCATCTATATTATGTGCTACAATTTACAAAACAGAGCAATACTGACAGATAAAACATATAAATTGCAGGGTGCAGTGAAAAGATTTTAGTATCAAAATAAGATAAAAAGGGGGAATTGTAATATGGCAAAGATTACAGATGTTCTCAAATATGAAGGAGACAATTATACATTTATCTGGAAGCATCCGAGCCAGGATTTTAATTGTCTTACACAGCTAATCGTGCATGAAAGCCAGGAAGCAGTTTTCTTTATGGATGGTCAGATCATGGACGTATTTGGACCAGGCAGATATACATTAGAGACGCAGAACATCCCCTTGATCAGCAGACTGCTGAACCGGTTTACCGGTGACACAAGCCCCTTTCATTGTGAAGTTTATTTTATTAATAAAGCAGGGCAGATGAATATTAAATGGGGTACAGATACAAAGGTTCAGTACATGGAGCCGATATATGGTTTTCCTATTTCTATCGGAGCCAGTGGGGAAATGATCCTTCAGGTGGAGGATGGCTGTAAGCTTTTGTTAAGTCTGGCTGGTGCTGGAAATGGGGTGAGCCGGGATGAACTTACTGATTTTTTCAGAGGATTTTTAATGGCAAAAGTAAAGGCTTATATTGCACAGACAATGAGAGTGGAAAAGATCAGTATTTTCCAGATAGATGAGAAATTAAATGATTTTTCAAATGCTATACATAAGCTGTTGGGACCGGATTTTACAGATTATGGGATCCGCCTGGAAAAGTTTTTTGTTACAACGATTGTAAAGCCGGATGGGGACAGGCAATATGAGAAATTTAAAGAAATTTATTTCCGGCAATATGCTGATGTTGCAGAGGCAAAACTCGATCAGCAGACAGATCTGATCCGTGCACAGACAGAAGCACAGAAAGTTGTGATCGATTCCCATGCACAGGCAACAAAAAGGGATCAGGAAGGATATACATATGCCCAGGAACGCAGCTTTGATGTTGCACAGCAGGCGGCAAAAAGTGGAATGCAGTCTCCGTCAGAGGATATTCAGGATTTCAGAAATAGAGCTGAAAAGCTGAAAATCATGAAGGATACCGGTCTGATCAGCGATGAGGAATTTGCAAAGCTGAAGCAGCAGATGATTGCTCAGATTCTGTAAATTCTGTAAGAGGTGGGATATGGCAGTTTATAAATGTAAAATATGCGGCGGCCAGATTGTGTTTAAGCCGGGAGATAATGTTGGAATATGTGATTCCTGCGGAACCAGGCAGACGATTTCTGAACTGGATAAAGATTCAATGATCCAGTCTGCAAATAAGTCATTGTCAGCAGAGGCGAGCAACGTATCTGTTCTTTTGAAGAGAGTTTTTCTTTTTTTAGAGGATGGAAAATGGAAGAGCGCTGATAAATACTGTGAGCGTGTGCTTGACCTGGATCCTGAAAATGCCTGTGCATATCTTGGTAAACTGATGGCAGAGCGTCATGTATATAAAAAAGAACAGCTGGTAGATTGTACAGAAGTATTTTGGGGAGATAGAAATTATGACAAAGCACTTCGGTTCGGGGATGAAGAATTTTCAACCAGATTAATGAAAATAAACATGCAGATTTGGGAACGAAATGAACAGGCACGCCAGAAACAATTGTATGATCAGGCAACAGAGATCATGGAACATGCCTGTCAAGAGGAAGACTATGCAGCTGCGATCGGAATATTTCAGGATATTTCTGAATTTAAAGATGCAAAGGAACAGATCGGCATTTGTGAACAAAAGCTTCATATTCTTCGGGTAAAGAGTCAAAAAGAAAAGGAAAAAAGAGAGAAAGAACAACAGGAGCGGTGGCATCAGGAAGAACTGGAGCGTGAAGAAAACAGGAAAAAAGAAGAAAGAAAAAGAAAAAAACGTATAAAGCGAAATATAGCGCTAGGTCTGGCAGCCATTGCCGTTTTGTGCATTTATGTGTGGGCAGACAGTGTGTATATCCCAGCAGATAGATATAAAAAGGCAATGAACTGGATCAATGAAGGAGAATATGTAAAAGCATATGATCAGCTGATGTCGTTGGAAAATTATAAAGACAGTCAGCAGAAAGCAGAGGAAATATCTGACCAGTACAATGTACAGAAACTGGAAAATCTGCAGGATGTACCTGTGAAAGACAGCATTTTATTCGGATCCTATGAACAGGATAATGATACGTCTGACGGAAAAGAAAAAATTGAATGGATCATCCTGAAAAAAGAAAAGAATAAAGTCCTGGTGCTCAGTAAAAGTGTGTTGGATTGTCAGTATTATAATCTGTATCAGACAAGCTGCATCTGGGAAGGTTGTTCTTTGAGAAAGTGGTTGAATACTACATTTTTGAATACTGCTTTTGATGAAAAAGAAAAGGAAAGGATTCAGGTTACTTCTGTTTCAACAGAAGATTCATTCGGATATTTATTTAAAAAAGATGCTAAATATATGGATGAAGATTCTTTGGAGAAGTACAGAGAAATTTTTGACGACGAAAATCTTTTCATGGAAGAAAAGGATACTTCAGACAGGATTTTTCTGTTAAGTGATGAAGAAGTCAAAGAATACCTGCCAACATCACAGGAAAAACAGGCTACACCTACAGAATATGCGTTGGCACAGGGAGTATCTTCCGTAGATGACAAGGATTCTTATAAATATGGTTATTGTAACTGGTGGCTGCGCTCCCCAGGAAAATTACAAAAGAATGCAAATTATGTATCAGCAGATGGAGCAACCGATTTTTACGGCACAGCGGTAGATAATATGAATTATGGTGTACGGCCTGCAATGTGGATCAATATAACCGGATCCTGATATTCTGTTTGAAGTTTTAATTATTCTTAACTTTTTCTGAAGAATCGGGAACTTTGTTGCCTGGGGCAGGGAATTGTAATATAATTGGGGAAGTTGAATTTGACAGGATTATATGGACTGGAGGTTAATATCATGAGCAGACTGTCAATTGTCCTTCCCGCATATAACGAGGAACTGATGGTTGGGAAAACCTGCAGAGTATTAAAGGAAGAGCTGGAAAAAGCAGGGATCGCCTATGAACTGGTTCTTGTGGATGATGGATCCCGGGATCAGACATGGGAAGAAATCCGGAAGGCCGGTGCAATAGATACAAATGTGGTAGGTGTTCACTTTTCCAGAAATTTTGGAAAAGAGGCAGCTATCTGTGCAGGACTTGCACAGGCAGAGGGGGATGCGGTAGCAGTGATGGACTGTGATCTGCAGCATCCGCCGGAAACTCTTCTTCAGATGTACGCCCTGTGGCAGGAGGGCTATGAGGTGATCGAAGGAGTGAAGCTTTCCAGAGGAAAAGAAAGTGTGATCCATAAGGAATGTGCAGGCTTTTTTTATGGGATCATGTCTAAGGCAACAGGAATCGACATGAAGAATGCTTCGGATTTTAAGATGATGGATCGAAAGGTTGTAGACAGTATTTTATCCATGCCTGAGAGGAATATGTTTTTCAGGGCAGAATCTGCATGGGTAGGATATAAAACAACTACAGTTGGATTTTATGTGCAGGAAAGAGAAGCCGGCGAATCCAAGTGGTCCACATGGTCTTTGATCAAATATGCATTCACTAATATTGTAGCATTTACTACTGTGCCTCTGCAGTTTGTAACTGTAGCAGGAGGAGCCTGTTTTCTGTGTTCCCTGGTTCTTCTGATCTATTCTCTTGTGCAGTTCTTCGGAGGACGGGCAGTAGAGGGATATACTACTACATTGATCGTTCTTCTTATGATCGGAAGTGCTGTGATGTTAAGCCTTGGTATCATTGGGTATTATATTGCAAAGATTTATGAGGAAGTAAAGAGGCGTCCAAGGTACATTGTATCAAAGATCTTACGTGGGACAGGAGAAGACAGGAAATGAAGGAACTGATCAAAAAATTATATAAAAATGATGTGGTGCGGTATGTGTTTTTTGGCGGCTGCACCACTATGGTAAATCTTGTAAGCTTTTTTGTTCTGCGTAAGCTGGGGACAGAACTGAATACTGCAAATATTATTTCTATTATCCTTGCTATTCTTTTTGCATATGTGGTAAATTCTAAATATGTGTTTCAGGATAAGTGTGAGACTTTAAGGGATCACATTAAGCCCTTTGGCAAGTTTATCGGAGCCAGGCTGGCAACCATGGTGATCGAGGTTGGCGGGGTATGGCTTCTGGTAGAACAGCTTCATATGAATGATATGCTTGGGAAATTTGCCACCCAGTTTGTGGTGCTTGTACTGAATTACATATTTAGTAAATTCCTTGTGTTTACCACAGGAAAGAAGTAAGAGGAGAAAAAAGATGACAATAGAGGAAACCATTGCTGCTATCCGTCCATTGGATCAGCAGATCATGGAAAAAGCAAAGAAACGATGGGACAGTATTGCAAAGCCCTTGCATTCCCTGGGAAAGATGGAGGATCTGATCACGCAGATCGTCGGAATCACCGGGAATTACAATGTAGACATACATAAAAAGGCGCTGGTTGCCATGTGTGCGGATAATGGGGTTGTAGAAGAAGGTGTGACCCAGACAGGACAGGAAGTGACTGCCATTGTGGCGGATAATTTTGTGCGTGGTACATCCACAGTATGTGTGATGTGCCAGGAGTGCGGAGTAGATATGAAGCCAGTGGATATTGGCATGGTGACGGATGCACTGGCAAGGACAGATCTGAAGGTGGCTTATGGCACCCAGAATATGGCAAAGGGTCCGGCTATGACAAGAGAGCAGGCGGAGCAGGCGATCCAGGCAGGGATTTCTATGGCAGAGGAACTGAAAAGCCAGGGATATCAGATCCTGGCTACCGGAGAGATGGGCATTGGAAATACCACCACCAGCAGTGCAGTGGCATCTGTCCTTCTGGGACAGCCTGTGGAAAAGATGACAGGCCGGGGAGCAGGGCTTTCCAGCGAGGGACTTTTGAGGAAGATCCATACCATAGAGAAGGCGATCCAGTTAAATATGCCGGATCCGGAAGATCCGGTAGATGTGCTGGCCAAAGTAGGTGGACTGGACATTGCAGGACTTACAGGGGTTTACCTTGGAGGAGCAGCCCTTGGTATGCCGGTGGTTATGGATGGATTTATTTCCTGTGTGGCAGCTCTTGCAGCCAGGAAAATGTGTGCATTGGCAGGCGATTACATGATTCCAAGTCATATGTCCAAAGAACCGGCTTCCAGGCTTCTGATGGATGCACTGGGTAAGGATCCGGTGATCCATGGAGATATGTGCCTGGGAGAAGGCACCGGGGCAGTGGCTCTTTTTCCGTTTCTGGATATGGGTGCAAAGCTTTATAATACACTTAGCACCTTTGAGGATATTCACGTAGAACAATACGAGGAACTGAAATAGAACCATAATGCTGAACATGAGAATGCACATTATGTTTAATATAAAAATAGAAATTATGCTGAATATAAGGAACTGAAATAATGCTGGTTTTGGTAACAGGAGGCAGTGGAAGCGGGAAGTCTGCCTATGCAGAAGAAAAGATCATGTCCTTTGGACAGGGAAAACGGATTTATATAGCGACCATGTTTCCTTTTGATAAAGAAAGCGATGCAAGGATCCTGCGGCACAGACAGATGCGGGCAGGAAAAGGATTTGAAACAGTAGAAAGATATACGGATCTAAAGGGACTGAATCTGGATCCGGATAGTGCAGTGCTTCTGGAGTGCATGTCCAATCTGACTGCCAATGAAATGTTTCAGGATAATGGTGCCCATGAAAGAACTGTGGAAGCAGTGATGGAAGGAGTGCGTCACCTTCATGAAACAGTACGGCATCTGGTGATCGTTACGAATGAGATTTTTTCTGAGGCAGCAGAGTATCTGGGAGAGACGGCTCTTTATCAAAGCTATCTGGGAGAAATCAACTGTCAGATCGCCAGGGAGGCAGATGAAGTGACAGAAGTTGTATACGGAATCCCGGTATATCTGAAAGGAGGATGTGCATCCCATGAAAAAACTGTGGAATAATTTTAAGGCTGCTTTTGCCATGTATTCCAAGATCCCTATGCCTCAGACAGATTGGAATAAAGAAAATATCAAGTACATGTTCTGCTTTTTTCCCTTTATCGGTGCAGTGATCGGGCTGATCACCTGGATCACAGGATATGCAGGGCTGCATTATGGATATAATGGCAGCTTTGTGGCAGTGGTTCTTACTCTGATCCCTGTGCTGGTTACAGGAGGGATCCATGTGGATGGCCTTTTGGATACATCAGATGCGTTAAGCTCCTGGCAAAGCCGTGAGCGCAGACTGGAGATCCTGAAGGACTCCAATGCAGGAGCATTTGCCGTGATTACAGCAGGAGTATATTTTCTCACATGGTATGGAGCTTACAGCCAGATGTGGAGAAATCAGAAAACGCTTTTGATCATGGGAATGGGATTTATGGTTTCCAGGTGTTTTTCCGGGATCAGTGTTGTCACATTTCCAAAGGCAAGAAAAGATGGAACAGTAGCAGAGTTTTCCAGAAAATCAGAAGACATTACGGTTCGGAATGTACTGATCTTTTATCTTGCAGTACTTTTTGTTCTTATGGTGTTGGTACAGCCTGTTCTGGGAGTGTTGGCTTTTCTTGGGGCGCTGGCAGTTTTTGGCTGGTATCATCATATGGCTATGAAGTATTTTGGAGGAATTACAGGGGATCTGGCAGGATTTTTTCTTTGTACCTGTGAGGCCGGGATATGTGTGGTCCTGGCTGTTGCCTCTAATTTTATTAAACTGTTATAAAAAAGTCAGGGAGAAATGAAAATGGAACTGATTATCGGAGGGGCTTTTCAGGGGAAAAGCGATTATGCAAAAGAACATCATCCTGATATCTGCTGGAAAGAGGGCAGAGAATTAGAAGAAGATGAGATTTTTACAGCTGCAGGTGTTTTGAATTTTCATGAGTTTATCCGAAAAGAAATGCAGGCAGGAAAAGATCTGGATGGATTTGCCCAGGAACTGATAAAAAGAAATCCGGAACTGGTCCTAACTTCCTGTGAAATCGGTTATGGAGTTGTTCCGGTAGATGCATTTGACCGGGCATACAGGGAAAAGGTAGGAAGGATCTGCACCATACTGGCTGCTCATTGTCGGAAAGTAACAAGGGTGATGTGCGGGATAGGAACGGTGATCAAAGATGCTTGATTTGTGGCTGATCCGTCATGGACAGACAGAAGGGAATAAAACTGGCAGGTATATAGGGGTTACAGATGAGCCTCTCTGCAGGGAAGGCGTGGCGTTTCTTGAAACTCTTCAGTATCCGGATGTAGAAACTGTGTTTGTAAGCCCTAAACAGCGGTGTCTGCAGACTGCACAGATCCTTTTTCAAGGCCATGAACTGCAGGTTATTCCGGAATTGTCAGAGTGTGATTTTGGAGAGTTTGAAAACAAGAATTACAAGGAACTGTCCGGGAATGAGCATTATCAGCAGTGGATCGATTCTAACGGGATGCTGCCTTTCCCAGGCGGCGAAAGCAGAGAAGCTTTTAAGGAAAGAAGCTTTATTGGATTTGAAAAAGCAATAAAACAATGTATCAGCCAGAAGATCCAAAGAGCCGGTTTTGTAGTACATGGCGGCACCATCATGAATCTTATGGAGGAATATTGTGAGGAGCACAGATCCTTTTATGAATGGCATGTAAAGAATGGAAAAGGCTACCATGTAGTCCTGGATCCTGGGGCGTGGAATCAGGGAGATAGACGGCTGATCTTGAAACACATATACGAATGAGAAAGAAGGCAAAAGGTAAACATCCTTTTGTCTTTTTATGTATTTTTAACAAAAAGTTTAAGAATATCAAAAACATTTTTGATAAGTTCCATTGAAATTAGTGCAAATTTATGATAAATTGATACTATAAAATATGGAATATTCTTAATATATTCAGTTAATAGAAAAGGAGGAGGTAAATATGCTTATTATTGGTAATGGAAGAATGATCACACGGGATGGATCTCAGCCTTTCTTTGAGAATGGTGCCGTAGCCATTGATGGTAATAAGATCCACATGGTTGGGGACACAGAAGAAGTAAAGAAAGCCTGTCCGGGGGCAGAGTACATTGATGCAAAAGGTGGCCTGATCATGCCGGCTTTTATTAATGCACACGAGCATATTTACAGCGCCTTTGCCCGGGGACTTTCCATTAAAGGTTATAATCCTTCCGGATTTCTGGATATCCTGGACGGACAGTGGTGGACCATTGACCGCCATCTTACATTGGAGCAGACCAGACTTAGTGCTTATGCTACCTATATTGATTCCATACGTAATGGTGTAACAACTGTTTTTGATCATCATGCCAGCTTCGGACATATTACTGGTTCTTTAAGTGCCATTGAAGATGCAGCCAGGGATCTGGGGATCCGTACCTGCCTGTGTTATGAGATTTCTGACCGTGACGGTATGGATAAGTCCAGAGAGTCTGTTATGGAGAATGTGAATTTTATCAAGCATGCCCTGGCAGATGACAGTGATATGATTGCTGCTATGATGGGGATGCATGCTTCCTTTACGATCTCTGATCAGACTATGGAGCTTTGCAATGAACTGAAGCCGGAAGGTGTAGGCTATCATATTCATGTGGCTGAAGGAATCTATGACCTGCATCAGTGCCTGAAAGAGCATAATAAGAGGATCGTGGACAGATTGTACGACTGGAACATCCTGGGGCCGAAGACCCTTCTTGGACATTGCATTTATGTGAATGAGCACGAGATGGATCTTATTAAAGAGACAGATACCATGGTAGTTCACAATCCGGAATCCAATATGGGAAATGCCTGTGGATGTCCGCCTACCATGGAGATGGTACATAAAGGGATCATAACAGGACTGGGCACAGACGGATATACCCATGACATGCTGGAGTCCTGGAAGGTGGCCAATATCCTTCACAAACACAGTCTGTGTGATCCTAATGCAGCCTGGGCAGAGGTTCCAAAGATGCTGTTTGAGAATAATGCAGTGATCGCCGGACGCTACTTTAAGAGCCCGCTGGGTGTATTGAAGAAAGGGGCAGCAGGTGATGTGATCGTGATGGACTATGATCCGCTTACACCAATGCATGGGGACAATGTGAACGGACACCTTCTGTTTGGCACAAACGGCAGGGATGTTGTAACTACTGTCTGCAATGGAAAAGTCCTGATGAAAGACCGGGAAGTTCTGGTATGCGATGTAGAGAAGGTGATGGCAGACTGCCGACAGTCTGCAAAAGAACTGGCAGATGATATCAACAGTGGAAAATAGGAGGCAGACAAATGAGTGATCTTATGACATGTATGTCTTTCGGACAGCTGATGGAGTGGATCCTGGAAGAAGAAAGATCCAGGGGGACTGTATTTGGAATACATAGGGCTTACAAGGCAGATCCAGGGAAAAGCGGAGAGATTTTTGACAGGAAGCTGGAGAATCCCATTGGGCCGGCAGCCGGACCCCATACCCAGCTTGCACAGAATATTGCAGCTTCCTATTATGCAGGAGCACGATTTTTTGAACTGAAGACTGTGCAGAAGATGGATGGACAGGAACTGGCATCCTGTATTAACAAGCCCTGTATCCTTGCTGAGGATGAAGGATATAACTGTGAGTGGTCTACAGAGCTGACAGTGCCAGATGCGATGGGGGAGTACATTAAGGCCTGGTTTCTTCTTCATGTAATGGCCAAGGAGTTTGGACTTGGGGAACAGGATGGCTTTCAGTTTAATATTTCAGTAGGATATGATCTGGCAGGGATCAAAACCCCTAAGATTGATGCTTTTATTGAAGGCATGAAAGAAGCAAAGAATACAGCTGTTTTTAAAGAATGCAGAAAGTGGCTGCTGGAGCATACGGATCTTTTCAAACATGTGACAGCAGAAGATATTAAAAGGATTCCATCTGCAGTCTGTAATTCAGCTACGATTTCCACCCTTCATGGATGTCCTCCAAAGGAGATCGAGAGCATTGCAGATTATCTCCTTAAAGGAAAGCATTTAAATACCTTTATTAAGTGTAATCCTACACTTTTAGGATATGAATTTGCCAGAAAGACCATGGATGAGATGGGCTACGACTATATGGTATTTGGAGATTTCCATTTCAGGGATGACCTGCAGTATGAAGATGCTGTGCCTATGCTCACCAGACTGATGGAGCTTTCTGACCAGTTAGGATTAGAATTCGGGGTAAAGATCACTAACACATTCCCTGTGGATGTGACCAGAGGAGAACTTCCAAGTGAAGAGATGTATATGTCCGGGAAGGCTTTATTCCCATTATCCATTTCACTTGCAGCGAAGCTTTCCACACAGTTTGAGGGGAAACTTCGGATCGCTTATTCCGGAGGTGCTGATTATTATAACATTGACAGGATCGTTTCCTGTGGTGTGTGGCCGGTAACAGTAGCTACGACGCTGCTGAAGCCAGGCGGATATCAGAGATTTACCCAGATGGCAGAAAAAATAATGGAAAAGCCTATGGAAAAATGGCAGGGTATACAGGTGGAGGAGTTGTCAGCCCTTGCTGAAGAAGCAAAAAAGGATCAGCATCATTTAAAGAGCATTAAACCTCTTCCTTTAAGAAAGAGCGATCAGCAGGTTCCTCTTCTGGACTGCTTTTATGCGCCCTGCCAGGAAGGATGTCCTATCCATCAGGATATTCCGGAGTATATCCGGCTTACAGGGGAAGGCAAGTATAAAGAAGCCCTTGAAGTGATCCTGGATAAGAATCCGCTCCCCTTTATAACAGGTACCCTATGTGCTCATAACTGCATGACAAAGTGTACCCGGAATTTTTATGAAGAGGCTGTGGATGTTCGTGGGACGAAGCTTATTGCAGCAAAGAACGGGTATGATAGTGCACTTCCGTCTGTAAAAGCAAAGGCAGCCATGGGCAAAAAGACAGCTGTTGTAGGTGGAGGTCCGGCAGGCATAGCAGCTGCTTACTTCCTTGCAAGGGAAGGCGTGGATGTGACTATTTTTGAAAAAGAGGCTCAGTTAGGCGGCGTGATCCGTTATGTGATCCCGGAGTTCAGGATTGGAGACAGTGAGATTGAAAAGGATCTGTCTTTTATAAAAGCCCTTGGAGTAACTGTAAAGACTGGCAGGGAGATCAGTTCTGTTAAGTCACTGAAAGAAGAAGGCTTTGACAATGTGATCCTAGCTACAGGAGCACACAAGCATGGGGTTCTTCCTCTTGAAAAAGGAGAAGCCAGAAATGCGCTTGAGTTTTTGAAAGAATATAAAGAAAAGAAGGGAGAACTTTCCCTTGGAAAGAATGTGGTGGTTGTAGGCGGAGGCAATACAGCCATGGATACAGCAAGAGCAGCCAGTCGGGTGAAAGGCGTGGAAAAGGTTTCTCTTGTATACAGAAGGACGAAAAGGTATATGCCTGCAGCAGAGGATGAGCTTCTGGAAGTTCTGGGAGAGGGCATTCAGTTCTGTGAACTTCTATCACCAGTAAGCCATGAAAACGGAGTCCTTCTCTGCAGAAAAATGGAACTGACCAAGGCAGATGAATCCGGCCGTGCAGGTGCAAAAGAAACGGATGAATTTGTGCAGGTTCCGGCAGATACTGTGATTGCAGCAGTTGGTGAGAAGGTGCCGGCAGAGTTTTATCAGGCAAATGGACTGGCTGTGAATGAAAAAGGCAGACTGCGTCTGAATACCCAGACTTGTGAGACAAGTATTCCCGGGATCTATGCAGTAGGAGACGGAGCCAGAGGCGCAGCTACTATTGTTGAAGGCATTCGGGATGCACAGTTAGCCGCAAAGGATATCCTGCAAAGAGAAATCGTAAGCCAGCATCCGGATCAGGGAACAAAGGAAGACTGCTATGCAAAGAAAGGTATCCTTCAGGAAAGAGCACAGGCATCATCAGAAGCAGACAGATGTCTGGATTGCAGCAGAGTCTGCGAGAACTGTGTGGATGTCTGTCCAAACAGAGCCAATATTTCCATTCGTGTACCTGGTATGGACAAAGACCAGGTGATCCATGTAGATTATATGTGTAATGAATGTGGGAACTGCCGCACTTTCTGTCCATACGCCAGTGCGCCTTATAAGGATAAGTTTACACTATTTGCCAGCGAAGCAGATATGGCAGACAGTAAGAATGATGGATTTACAGTGCTGGATCCAAAGAACAGGATCTGCAAGGTACGCTTCCTTGGTACAGAAAAGCAGTGCAAGGCAGATGATCCAAAGGATCCGCTGTATGAGGATCTTAAGAAACTGATACTTGCAGTGATCAGCGATTATGGTTATCTGATCCCATAAGGAGGAGCCTATGCACCGCTTTTATGTGAATGGAAAAGAATATCAGGAGGAAAAGGATGGGAAGCTTCTTCCTTTTCTGAGAAATGTATGTAAATTAAAATCTGTGAAAGACGGATGCAGTGAGGGCGCCTGTGGTACCTGTCATGTTTTGATCGATGGAAAACCTATGAAGGCCTGTGTTCCCAGGCTTTCCAAGCTTGAGGGGAAGCACATCCTGACTGTGGAAGGCTTAAGTGAGCATGAAAAGGAGATTTATGTAAGAGCCTTTGGAGAAGCAGGTGCAGTGCAGTGTGGCTTTTGTATTCCGGGGATGATCATTAGTGCCAAAGGGCTTCTGGATAAGAATCCGGATCCGTCCAGGGCTGATGCTGCAGATGCCATTAAGAATAATATCTGCCGCTGTACAGGTTATAAGAAGATCATTGATGGGATCATTCTTGCAGGAAAATACCTGCGGGAAGGGCTTCCGGCAGGTACATCCTATACATGGAAGATGGGAGAGAGAGTCCCAAGGGTCGATGTACGTGAAAAGGTACTTGGGATCGGGAAATATCCGGATGATCTGGAACTTGAAGGGATGATCTATGGAAGCGCCCTTCGTGCAGCTTACCCCAGGGCAAGGGTTCTTGCCATTCATACAGAGGAGGCAAAGGCTCTTTCGGGGGTGATCGGTGTTTATACGGCAGAAGACATTCCAGGTAACATAAAAACAGGACATCTGAAAAAAGACTGGGATACGCTGGTTCCGGTGGGGCACCTGGTTCATTATCTGGGAGATGCAGTTGCACTTGTGGCAGCCCGTACACCGGAGATCCTGGAAGAAGCAAAGAAGCTGATCCGGGTAGAGTATGAAGAACTTCCTATGGTAAAAGATCCATATCAGGCTATGAAGCCGGATGCACCTAAGGTTCATGAGTCGGAAAAGGATAATCTTCTGGCACACTGGCATGTACACAGAGGGGATGCAGATCAGGCGATTGCAAAGTCTGCTTATGTGGTGAAGGATCATTTTCATACGCCCTGGACAGAGCATGCTTTTCTGGAACCTGAGTGTGCAGTGGCTGTAAAGGATGCGGATGGTGGTGTGACCATTTATTCCACAGATCAGGGAGTTTATGATACCCAGCATGAATGTATGACCGTTCTTGGGCTTCCGGCAGAAAAGATCCGTGTACGGAATATGCTGGTAGGTGGAGGTTTTGGAGGGAAGGAAGATGTGACCGTGCAGCACCACGCAGCTATGATCGCTTATCTGTCTGGTTATCCGGTTAAGGTAAAGCTGACAAGGGCAGAAAGCATTCTGATCCATCCCAAGCGCCATCCTATGGATATGGAGTTTACCCTTGGATGTGATGAAAACGGGATCATCCAGGGAGTAAAGGCAAGCGTGATCGCAGATACAGGAGCTTATGCTTCTCTTGGCGGGCCGGTACTGCAAAGAGCATGTACCCATGCTTCAGGGCCATATAATTATCAGAATTTTGATATTGACGGTAAAGCTTACTATACTAATAATCCTCCGGCAGGCGCTTTCCGTGGATTTGGTGTGACCCAGACCTGTTTTGCCATTGAAATGCTTCTTACCAAAATGGCAGAAAAGGTGGGTATCAGTGACTGGGAGATTCGATACAGGAATGGGATACGTCCGGGACAGGAACTTCCAAACGGTCAGATCGTAGATGCTTCCACAGGGCTTTGTGAGACTTTGGAAGCGGTGAAAAAGGTATTCGATGAACATCCGGGGGCAGGGATTGCCTGTGCCATGAAAAATGCAGGAGTAGGTGTGGGTCTACCTGACTGGGGCAGATGCAGACTCCTTGTAAAGAATGGATGTGTGGAGATCCATGCAGGAGCATCCTGTATCGGGCAGGGGGTAGGAACCGTGCTTGTGCAGCTGGTAGCAGAGCATTTGGGGCTTCCAAGGGAAAAGATCTGTTACAGCGGATCAGATACCTGGAGTGCACCGGATTCAGGAACGACCTCCGGTTCCAGGCAGACGCTTGTTACAGGAGAAGCCTGCATACGTGCCTGCGAAAATATGAAAAAAGATCTGGATAGAGCTGATCTTTTTCAGTTGGAGGGAAAGGAATATACAGGGGAATATTTGGCGAAAACAGATCCAATGGGAAGTGATCTGAAGAATCCGGTTTCCCACGTAGCTTATGGGTATGCTACCCAGGTATGCATTTTGAAGGAAGATGGAACAGTGGACAAGATCGTGGCAGCCCATGATGTGGGAAAAGCAGTGAATCCATTGTCTGTGGAAGGACAGATCGAAGGCGGAGTGGTCATGTCTTTTGGATACGCTCTTACTGAGAAATATCCTCTTACAGATTGCAAACCAACAGCCAGATATGGTACACTGGGACTACCAAAAGCAAATAAGATACCTTTGGTAGAGAGTATTATTGTAGAGAAACAAGGGCTGAATGTAGCAGGGGGAGCGATTGGGATCGGAGAGATCACATCCATCCCCACAGCACCGGCTATTGCAGCAGCCTATTATCATTATGATGGAAAGTTCAGGACATCCCTTCCTCTTTCAGATACTCCCTATGAGAGGAAGAAATAAAAGCGGCGAAAGAGCCTGTGGCAGTTCCTGAAAAAAGGGATTTGTCCGGCTCTTTTTGTAATATTAATACAGCTATGAAAAAGAAGGTGAAGCTTATGATCGGAAAAAGTGTACCAAGAGTGGATGCTTACGACAAGGTAACCGGAAGGGCAAAGTTTACAGATGATATGATCCTGAACCACTGCCTGGTTGCCAAGGTTTATCATGCTACCATTGGAAATGGCAGGGTTATCTCCATTGATACCAGTGAGGCAGAGGCTTTGGACGGAGTGGTAAAGGTTGTAACATTTAAAGATGTACCTTCACACCCCTATCCTACACCCGGACATCCCTGGTCTGTGGAAACAGCACATCAGGATGTGGCAGACCGTAATCTTCTTACAGGACGTATACGGTATTACGGAGATGATGTTGCAGCAGTGGTAGCAGAGGATGAAGTGACAGCATCCAGGGCTTTGCGGCTGATCAAGGTTGAGTATGAAGAATATCCTGTGCAGATCCATCCCAGGGAATCCATGAAAGGGAGTAATCCGCCTATCCATCAGGAGAAAAAGGACAATATCCTGGCACATTCCGATTATGCCATCGGGGATGTGGATAAGGGGATGAAAGATGCTGCTGTGGTGGTTAAGGCCAGCTATAAGACACCGATCATCCAGCATTGCCATATTGAGAATAATATTTCTTATGCCTATATGGAAAACGGACGGATCGTGGTAGTATCTTCTACCCAGATCCCGCATATTGTACGGAGAGTGATCGGTCAGGCACTTGGGATCCCCTGGGGGAAAGTGCGGGTGATCAAACCTTATATTGGCGGCGGGTTTGGCAATAAGCAGGATGTACTGTATGAGCCTTTAAATGCCTTTCTTACCATGGCTGTAGGTGGACGTACTGTAAAGCTGGAACTTACAAGAGAGGAGACTTTTGTAAATACAAGGACAAGGCATTCTATAGAGTATGACCTGGCAGCAGGGGTAGATAAGGAAGGATACCTTGTAGCAAAGGATATGCATGCGTATTCCAATCAGGGTGCCTATGCTTCTCATGGACATGCGATCGTAGCCAATGGGCTTACAGCCTGGCGTCTTCAGTATGCCTGTCCAAATGTACGTGCAGAGGGGTATACGATCTATACCAATACACCGGTTGGTGGTGCCATGCGTGCTTATGGGATCCCACAGGCAAATTTTGCCATGGAATGTTTTATGGATGATGTGGCATATGCCATCCATATGGATCCGCTGGAATTCAGGAAAAAGAACCTGATCAAGGGTTTTTATCAGGATGCATATCTGAAGCCTATCGCAGCCCATACCAATGGTATATTTGAATGCCTGAAAAAGGGTGCAGAGTTTATCCACTGGGAAGAAAAAAGAAAAGAATATGCCCACCAGACCGGTAATATCCGAAGAGGAGTGGGGATGTCGCTGTTTTCCTACAAGACAGGTGTGTGGCCTATTTCCCTGGAGATCGCAGGTGCAAGGATGTCCCTGAATCAAGACGGCAGCGTGCAGCTCCAGGTAGGAGCTACAGAGATCGGACAGGGAGCTGATACTGTTTTTTCACAGATGGCAGCAGAAACCCTGCATATGGAGCTGGAGAATATACATATTACGTCTGTACAGGATACAGATGTGACGCCTTTTGATACAGGTGCCTATGCGTCCAGACAGTCCTTTGTAACAGGGACCGCAGTGAAGGAATGTGCTCAGCTTCTAAAAGAGAAGATACTTGCCTATGCCAGAACCCTTCTGCCTGAAGCTTCTGGTACTCTGGATCTAGATCATGGATATATCCTGGAGGACGGAGAGAGGGCACTTTCTCTTGAACAGCTGGCACTGGAAAGCTATTACAGTCTGACAAATTCTTCTGTTATTACAGCAGAGGTTTCCAGACAGGTAAAGAAAAATACGATTGCTACAGGCTGCGGTTTTGCAGAAGTGGAAGTGGATATGGCTTTGGGAAAAGTAAAAGTGCTGAATATTATTAATGTACATGACAGCGGGAAATTACTGAACCCACAGCTTGCTTCCATGCAGGTACATGGTGGTATGTCCATGGGCATGGGTTATGGTCTGTCTGAACAGCTGCTTCTGGATGAAAAGACAGGACGGCCTTTAAATGCCACCCTTCTGGATTATAAGATGATGACCATGATGGATACACCGGATCTGACAGCCGGTTTTGTAGAGATGGATGACCCGGAAGGACCTTATGGGAATAAGGCTTTGGGTGAACCGCCTGCCATTCCGCCTGCGCCTGCTATCCGTAATGCAGTGCTTCATGCAACTGGTGTGGCATTTAACGAGAATCCCCTTACGCCCCAGAGGCTGATCGAAGGCTTCCAAAAAGCGGGTCTTATATCAGATGTGGGATGACTCCTATATTTGTAGGTGGCCAAGAAAGAACAGTATCAGTATAGGAGGGCTGGAATATGTATGATATAGAGAATTATTATCAGGCGTCAACCATAGAGGAGGCTGTAAAGCTTCTGAAAGAACATCCAAAGGCCAGAGTTATTTCCGGAGGCAGTGATGTGCTGATCAAGATCCGGGAAGGGAAGATGGCAGGCACTTCCCTGGTAAGTATCCGGGACATCCGGGAGATCCAGGGAGTATGGATGGCTGAAAATAAGGATATCTGGATCGGGGCAGGTACTACATTTTCCCATGTGACAGCAGATCCTGTGATCGTCAGGCATTTGTCTGTGCTTGGTGAGGCAGTAGATCAGGTTGGCGGCCCGCAGGTAAGGAATATTGGTACCATTGGAGGCAATGTATGTAATGGAGCTGTCAGTGCAGACAGCGCACCTACATTGTTTTCCTTAAATGCAATGCTTCTGATCCGAAATGATCAGGGAGAGAGGTTGGTTCCTATCCAGGAGTTTTATCTGGGACCTGGTAAGGTGGATCTTCATCCAGGAGATCTGCTGACCCATATCGTGATCCCGGCCAGTGAGTATGAAGGCTATCAGGGACACTATATTAAATACTCCATGCGTAATGCCATGGATATTGCTACCTTAAGCTGCAGTGTAGTCAGCGCTGTGGATCAGGATACACACACATTGAAGGATGTAAGGATCACTTTTGGTGTGGCAGCGCCTGTACCTCTTCGATGCAGGGAAACAGAGCAGGCTCTTATAGGAATGGAGATCGGGGAAGAACTTTATGCCAAGGTAAAGGAACTGGTACGAAAAGAGATCAATCCCAGAAATTCCTGGAGAGCATCCAGAACTTTCAGGCTTCAGATCGGCGGCGAGATCGCAGCCAGGGCACTGGAAGAAAGCATACGTCTGCAGGGAGGTGACAGAGCATGAAAAAAGAGATGAAACTGGTTCAGTGTACAGTAAACGGACGGCCTGTAGCAGAATATGTGGATGTAAGGGAGTCTCTTCTGGACATGCTGCGGAACCGTCTGGGACTTACCTCTGTAAAGAAGGGATGCGAGGTAGGAGAGTGTGGCGCATGTACAGTGATCCTGGATGGGGAAACCATTGATTCCTGTATTTATCTGGCTGTGTGGGCTGATGGCAAAGAGATTCGCACACTGGAAGGCCTGGAGAAAAACGGGGAGCTTACAAGGATCCAGCAGGCATTTATTGAGGAAGGGGCTGTACAGTGCGGTTTCTGTACTCCTGGATTTATTATGTCTGCCACAGTTCTTCTGGAAAAAGGGATTCCTTTGTCCAGGGATGCCATCCGTAAGCATATGGCAGGAAATCTGTGCAGGTGTACAGGATACGAAAACATTGTGAATGCAGTAGAAAAAGTAAATAAGGAAAATCTTCAGAAAAATGAGTGAACAATATATTATTGTAAGAGGTAGCGGTGATCTGGCCACAGGAGTGATCCACAGACTTTACAGATGCGGTTATAAAGTTCTTATATTAGAGTGTGAAAAGCCAAGTGCTATCCGCAGGAAGGTGTCTTTTTGTGAGGCAGTGTATGATGGGGAGTCTTTTGTAGAAGGCGTGCTTTGCAGCAGGATCGAAGATATCAGCCAATGCAGGCAGATCTGGGAAAAAAGGCAGATCCCTCTTCTGGTGGATCCAAAAGCCTCATGTTTAGGAAGCGGACTGGATGGCAAAGGCCCGGCAGCACTGATTGATGGGATCATTGCAAAGAAAAATCTTGGAACCAGAAAGGATATGGCGCCTGTGACCATTGGCCTTGGTCCTGGATTTCTGGCAGGAGAAGATGTAGACTATGTGGTGGAAACCATGCGTGGGCATGATCTTGGCAGGATCATAGAGGATGATTATGCCCTGCCTAATACAGGAGTGCCAGGCGTAGTAGGTGGTGTAAGCAAGGAACGGGTGATCCATTCCCCGGCAGCAGGCACCATCCACGTAAAGAGCCAGATCGCAGATCTGGTGGAGAAAGGACAGATCCTTGCTTATGTAGGAGAAGTGCCTGTGCCTGCTACCATTACAGGGGTATTAAGGGGCATCATCCGGGATGGATATCAGGTCTTTAATGGAATGAAGATCGCAGATATTGATCCCAGAAAAGAAGAAAAAAAGAACTGTTTTACTATATCTGATAAAGCCAGATGTATAGCAGGAAGCGTGGTTGAGATCCTGCTTGGGGAGCATATACTCCCATAAAGAGAAGGAGGAGCCGATGCATTATTCAGAATATTTTTTGGATCTTCTTGATCTGGATGTTCAGCATTATCCTGTGATCGCTGTAGTTGGCGGTGGAGGGAAGACCAGCCTGATCTACCGTCTGTGCCAGGAACTGACGTCTATGGATAAAAAAGTGGTGATCGCTACAACTACTCATATGGAGTGGGAAAAGGATCGGCCTTTTGCCAGGGACGGTGACAGGCAGCAGGTGCTTGATTGTCTGAAGCAGCATAAATATGTGGTGGCAGCCGGGCTGGATAAGGTGCAAAATAAGGTGACAGCCCTGCCTGAACAGCAGCTGTTGGAACTGAAAGGTTTGTGTGATGTGATGCTGATCGAGGCAGACGGAGCGAAGCATAAGCCCTTGAAGGTACCGGAAGAGTGGGAGCCAGTGATTCCGGGATTTGCGGATATTGTGATCAGTGTGATTGGGCTGGATTGCCTGGGACACCCGATCCGGGAAGTGACTCACAGAACAGAAAGGACGTCCAGATTTTTACAGAAGAACATGGATGCCCCGGTGACTCCGGAGGACATTGTAAAGATAGCGTCTTCCATCCATGGACTGTTTAAGGATGTAGAGAAACGCATTTATCGTGTATATCTGAATAAGGCAGATGTACTGACCGATCCGCAGGAAGCAGCCAGTATTGCAAGATGCCTGGAAGAAAAAGGCACAAAGGCTGTATGGGGAAGTATAAAAAATGAGACAGCATGAGCAGACAAAAATTGCATTGATCTTATTGGCTGCCGGTTATAGCCGACGTTTTGGACAAAATAAACTGCTATATCCGGTAAATGGACAGCCTATGTACAAATATGGCCTGGATACGTTAAGAGAAGCAGCACAGCTTCTGGAGGTGAACTGTCAGGTACAGGTTGTGACCCAGTATCAGCAGATCAGGGAAGCATGCAGCAGTCAGGGGATCCCGGTATACATCAATCCGGATCCTGACCTGGGGATCGCTTCCTCCATGCAGATAGGACTGGAGCATAACCTTCAGATGGACGCCTGCCTTTTTATGGTTGCAGATCAGCCTCGTCTTACTGCAGAAAGTGTAAAAGAACTTGTGGAAGGTTTTCTGATTTCAGAGAAAGGAATGGGGGTGGCCTGCTTTCAGGAGAAAATGGGAAATCCGTGTATTTTTGGTGCCAAGTATTTTCAGCAGCTTTTGGAAATTTCCGGTGACAGAGGAGGAAAGGTTCTGATCCGAAAATATCCGGAGGATGTGTTTTATTACCAGATAAAGGATCCGGGAGAACTGTTGGATATCGATTATTCGGCAGAATTTAAAAGGAGTTATCCTGAGTGAGAGCGGAAGTGATCATACTTCTGCCTTAATCCAGATAACTCCTTTTTGTAATGCGTGAATAATTAAAGTCAATAAAAGCTCTTAATCATTTTGATATGATAACAGAGGATCTTACAGATGGATCAGGGTTCCAGTTTTTCCCTGAATGCCTTCTTTTGCCTTTTCAAGCAGGGTGATCAGTGCAGTGCGTCCGGAACCGGAGCCTGCAAAATCAATGGCTGCTTCCACCTTGGGAAGCATGGAACCTGCAGCAAACTGGCCTTCTTTTACATATTTGCGGGCCTGGGAAACGGTAAGGTCATCTAACCATTTCTGATCCGGAGTGCCGAAATTAATGGCTACCTTTTCAACTGCTGTAAGGATGATCAGCATATCTGCATCCAGCTGTTTTGCAAGAAGACAGCTGGCAAAGTCCTTGTCGATCACTGCAGATGCACCTTTCAGATGATGATCCTTCAGGATCACAGGGATCCCACCGCCTCCGCAGCAGATCACGATCTTGTTGGCATCTACCAGACTGTTGATGGCATCCTGCTCTACGATCTCTACAGGCTTGGGAGATGCTACCACACGCCTGTAGCCGCGGCCTGCGTCCTCACGCATGATGTGACCATAGGCCTTTGCCTGATATTCTGCCTCATCCTTTGTAAGGAATTTGCCGATCGGTTTTGTGGGATTTTCAAAGGCAGGATCATCCGGATCTACCCGAACCTGGGTAACAACAGTTACCACAGGAGTACGCATAAAACCACGTTTCCGCAATTCTTCCCTGAGTGCATTCTGAAGATCATAGCCAATATAGGCCTGGCTCATGGCAACACATACAGAAAGAGGTGTGTTAGGCTGAGCATCGTCCTCTCTGGAAAGGGCAGACATGGCATTGTTGATCATGCCCACCTGAGGTCCGTTTCCGTGGACAACTACCACCTGATGGCCTTCTTCAATAAGATCACAAAGCGCTCTGGCAGTAGCCTTTACAGCGATCATCTGCTCCGGGAGGGTGTTTCCCAGAGCATTGCCGCCAAGAGCGATCACGATTCGTTTTCTTTGATACATAAAAACCTCCCACCCCAAATGGGATATTATGCCATGATCCTGGGAGCTGCTTTCACTTCCAGTTTCTTCAGGATGTCCTGAGGATTCTCAAATTTGGACAGCATGATCATAGCTGCAATGATGTATGGTTTAAAGCTTGCTTCTTTGTAAAGCGGGATTCTGTAACGGTCAAATACGCTTGCGTCAACCTCACCGGTTTCGCAGCTTACACCGGAAATATCTGCTGGCAGGCAGTGCAGGTAAAGGGCTTTGCCATTCTTTGTAGTCTTCATAAGCTCTTCTGTGCATGCCCAGTCTTTGTGTTCTGCATTCTGAGCAAGAAGCTCTTTTTCCAGTTTGTCAATGCCCTCAAAATCGCCCTCTCCGTAAAGGCTGGTACGTTTTTCCATGGCAGCAAAAGGAGCCCAGCTCTTTGGATAAACGATATCAGCATCTTTGAATGCCTCTTCCATGCTGTTTGTCTTTGTAAAGGAACCGCCGGAAGCCTGTGCATTCTTACGTGCGATTTCCTCAACTTCTGGCATTACGTCATATCCTTCCGGATGAGCAAGAACAACATCCATACCGAAACGTGTCATAAGTCCGATCACGCCCTGAGGAACAGACAGTGGTTTGCCGTAAGAAGGAGAGTAAGCCCAGGACATAGCGATCTTCTTGCCTTTCAGATTCTCCACACCGCCAAATTCATGGATGATGTGAAGCATATCTGCCATACACTGGGTAGGATGGTCTACATCGCACTGAAGGTTTACAAGGGTAGGACGCTGCTCCAGGATACCGTCTTTATTACCTTCTGTAACAGAATCCATAAATTCTTTCTGGTAAGCATGGCCTTTGCCGATATACATATCATCACGGATACCGATCACATCTGCCATAAAGGAAACCATGTTTGCTGTTTCACGGACAGTCTCACCATGAGCGATCTGGGATTTCTTTTCGTCCAGATCCTGTACCTCAAGACCTAACAGGTTGCAGGCAGAAGCAAAAGAGAAACGGGTACGTGTGGAATTATCACGGAAAATGGAAATACCAAGACCGCTTTCAAATACTTTTGTGGAAATATTGTGCTCTCTCATAAAACGAAGGGCATCTGCAACAGTGAAAACAGCTTCCAGCTCATCATCTGTCTTGTCCCAGGTCCAGAAGAAATCATTGTTGTACATTTCTTTAAAATTAAGGCTGTTCAGTTTGTCAATATAATCCTGTAATGTTTTCATGGGTATCATTCTCCTCGTTTATTTTGTGATGGATTAGTTAATTATTTGCAGTAAGCTCCCGGAAGTGCTGCGTATACAGCTGCACATCTTACAAGGTCATCTTTCCAGGTTCTTTCGTTTGGTGCATGTGCCTGTGCCTCTGCACCAGGTCCGAAACCGATGCAAGGGATCTTGTTACGTCCCATAATGGTTACGCCGTTTGTGGAGAAGGTCCATTTGTCGGTAAGAGGACGGGATTTACGAAGTTCTGATGTTACTTCATTACCCTGGCGTTCTTCGCCATACAGGCCTTTGTATGCTTCTTCCAGTGCTTTTGTAACTTTGTGGTCTTTCGGGATTACCCAGGTAGGGAAGTAGCATTCGATAGGATATACAAGCTCTGTCCAGGATGGACGGGAGTATTCGTACATGGAAACCTTTACATCATCTCCGTATTTTTTTACGGAAGGAAGGGCACGGATCTCATCCAGGCAGCTTTCCCATGTTTCGCCCGCAGTCATACGGCGGTCAAGGGATACAGAGCAGGAATCTGCAACTGCACAGCGGCTTGGGGAAGTAAAGAAGATCTCAGAAGTAGTAACAGTACCTCTTCCAAGGAAACGTGCTTCTTCCCATTCAGGATTGTATTTCTCGTCCAGCATTTTTACAAGACCCTTGATCTGTGTCTCATCAGCTGCATCATTTTCATTGAGGGCACGTACATCCTGAAGGATGTCTGCCATTTTATAAATCGCATTGTCTCCACGCTCTGGAGCGGAACCATGGCAGGAGATACCCTTTACATCCACACGGATCTCCATACGTCCACGCTGTCCACGGTAGATACCGCCGTCTGTCGGTTCTGTGGATACAACAAACTCCGGGCGAACCTTGTCTTCATGGATGATGTACTGCCAGCAAAGGCCGTCACAGTCTTCTTCCTGTACAGTACCTGTAACTACAACCTGGAATTTATCATTTAAAAGACCAAGGTCTTTCATGATCTTGGCACCATACACAGCAGAAACGATACCGCCCATCTGGTCAGAGGTTCCACGGCCGCCGATCTCAGAATCTGTTTCATAGCCTTCGTATGGATCAAACTCCCAGTTGTCTCTGTTGCCGATACCTACAGTATCGATATGACCGTCAAAACCGATGAGAGTCTTGCCGCTGCCCATAAAGCCAAGGATATTACCCATAGGATCGATCTGAACCTTGTCAAAGCCAAGCTTTTCCATTTCTTCTTTGATCCGCATCACATGTCCTTTTTCGCCACAGCTTTCTCCAGGAATTTTTACAAGATCCCGTAAAAATCTGGTCATGTCTGCTTTGTAGCCTTCTGCTGCTGCATTGATTTGGCTGTAATCCATTTTTCTTCCTCCTGTATATGTATGTTAATGAATGTGGTTAGCTGTCCAGTATGCAATAGTAAAAACTGGACAGCTATGAATATTAATAGATATCCTGATTATTTAATGATGAGATTATTTACTGAGAGACTGGGATGTGCCATAAAGACCGTCCCATACGATCTCACGGTAACGTACCGGATCCGTGTCTCCCTCTGTGGAGATTACAAGGATGTTGGAATCTGCATCAAGGTGAAGGGCTTCCTTAAGATCTGCCGCATCCTCATCATGAAGAGCAGTGTAAACAAGGCCAAGAGGTACAGAACCGGATTCACCGGAAATAACCTTTGGATCCTCACCAAGCGGGTTGGCATAGATCCTGGTAGCCTTTGCACTCATCCAGTCAGGACATGATGCAAATACGGAAACATGATTCTTAAGAATATCCCATCCAATGGTATTGCCTTCACCACAGGCAAGTCCTGCCATAATGGTGGAAAGATCTCCGGTAACATTTACCAGATCTCCGGTCTTTGCACAGGCAGAACGGTACAGACAATCAGCTGCCCCTGCCTCACAGACTACCATTACCGGAGGATTTTCTCTGTATTTGTTGGCAAAATAGCCTACCACAGCACCTGCAAGGGAGCCTACACCAGCCTGGACAAATACGTGGGTAGGACGGACACCGGCTTCTTCCATCTGATGGTCTGCTTCCAGAACCAGAGTGCCGTATCCCTGCATGATCCAGGACGGGATCTCTTCATATCCGTCCCAGGCAGTATCCTGGACAATGATCCCGTGAGGAGTCTTGGCTGCCTCGGCAGCTGCCATCCTTACACAGTCATCATAGTTTAACTCTTCAATGGTAACTTCTGCGCCTTCTTTTGCGATATTGTCAAAACGGGTCTTGGTTGTACCTTTCGGCATACGTACAACAGCCTTCTGACCAAGACGGTGTGCTGCCCATGCAACTCCACGCCCATGATTGCCGTCTGTTGCGGTAAAGAAAGTAGCCTGTCCGAACTCTTTGCGAAGCTCTTCGGAAGAGAGAACATTGTAAGGCAGCTGGCTGATATCTTTTCCAAGCTCTTTTGCAATGTAACGTCCCATTGCATAGGATCCGCCCAGCACTTTAAAGGCATTCAGTCCGAAACGGTAGGATTCGTCCTTGCAGAAAATATTGTTTACACCCAGAAACTTAGCCAGAGCAGAAAGCTTCTGCAGGGGTGTTACAGAGTACTGGGGAAAGCTTTTGTGGAATTCATTGGCTTTCTGCACGTTTTCTTTGGACATCAGATTCAGATAGGAATCAGAAGATTTGGGTACCTGGTTCACAGTCCATTTCAGTCCTTCTGTCATATGAAACAACCTCCCTTTGTATATTTTTATAAAGTTAATTTCTTATTCCTATCATATCATAAAATAAATAATTTACAATAGAAACGCGCAAAAATTTTTAGGTATTTCAAAAAAGAATTAGGTTCGTTGTCAAGGCGTGGGAACTGTGGTAGAATGAACTGGAAATATTTTGAAAACAAGAGATGAGAGGAGAGATATTATGGCCATATTAAGGGCTTTTCGTGCACTTCGTCCAGTACCGGAGAAAGCCGCAAGAGTAGCAGCGCTTCCGTATGATGTGGTGAACCGTGAAGAAGCCAGGGCGATAGGAGAAGCAAATCCGGATTCTTTTCTGCATGTGGACAGGGCAGAGATGGATCTTCCGCTGGATGTAGATCTGTATGATCCTTCTGTTTATCAGAAAGCAAAAGAAAACCTGGAAAAAATGGAAGAAACAGGAACCATGATCCAGGATCCGTCTCCCTGCTATTATATTTATGAACTTGTGCGTAAAGGCAGGACCCAGACCGGGATCGCAGGCTGTGCATCCATTGACGATTATATGAACGGTGTTGTGAAAAAGCATGAGCTTACAAGGGAAGACAAGGAGCTTGACCGTATCCGTCACGTAGATGTGTGCGATGCCAATACAGGCCCTATTTATCTTGCCTGCAGATACACACAGCAGCTTCTTGACTTGATGGAGCAATGGAAAGCTTCTCATAAGGCTGTTTATGATTTTACAGCAGAGGATGAAGTGATCCACAGAGTATGGGTAATTGATGATGCGGATATCATTCAGAAGATTTCTACAGAGTTTGGTGATATTCCTGCATTTTATATTGCAGACGGCCATCACAGGGCTGCCTCTGCTGTGAAAGTAGGACAGAAGAGGAGACAGGAACATCCGGATTATACAGGAGAAGAAGAATTTAACTTTTTCCTTTCTGTGGTATTCCCCTTTGACCAGCTTACCATTTTGCCTTACAACAGGATCGTAAAAGATCTGAACGGACTGACAGAACAGGCATTCCTTGCAAGCCTGAAATTTAATTTTGAACTGGTGGCTATGCCTGGATTTCCATGCAAGCCGGTGGAGAAGCACTGCATTGGCCTGTATATAGGAGGTCAGTGGTTCCATCTGAAGGCTTGGCCGGATGTGTATGAGAAGAAGGATATTGTAGGACAGCTGGATGTGCAGATCCTTCATGAGAAGGTGCTGTCACCTGTACTGGGGATCAAAGATGAAAGAAGAGATCCAAGGATAAGCTTTGTGGGGGGCAACCGCAGCCTGAAAGAGCTGGGAGAACTGGCAGAAAAAGAAGGTGGGATCGCATTTGCCATGTATCCCACCTCTGTTGAAGATCTGATGCAGATCGCTGATGAAGGTAAGCTGATGCCGCCTAAGTCTACCTGGTTTGAGCCAAAGCTCCGCAGCGGGATCTTTATCCACAAGCTGAAAGATTAAAGCTCTACCAGATGCCCCGCATCTTTATCGTAGCGGCAGTATTTCCCGTTACTGGAGATGAAAGGCTGGTATGTATTGGTTTTTACATCCTTCAGGTACACGATCCCTGTAGAGATCATACGCACCAGGGAGAATCTTTCGCTTAAGGAGGAGATCCACTCGTAAGTTTTGTTGTGAGAGGAGTCTGCCATAACCAGGTTATAGCCTCCCTCGCAGGCCTCCAGGGAGAAATAGACCTTTTCTGCATGGGCCGGGTCGTCAAAAACCTGGCTCAGGATATAAGAAGAGAAATGGTCTTTTACAAATTTGTAAAAGCTGTCAATGGTGTATGTGATCCCGGATACTTCATCAGTGATCTTATCACCTCGCTCCAGACGGGTGCGGAGCACTTTTAAGACCTCGATGGTTGAGTTGATAAATGAGATACCGGTATAGTCCAGACTGTTGAGAAGATCTTCGATCAGCTGTCTGGACAATACATTGGAGCGGACTGCTTCTTCGTACATTTCCTGATTCATAATGGCCTCCTTACAGGATTATTTTTATAAGTACAGTATAGCTGTTTAAGGAGGGAATTTCAAGGAGGGGAGAAAGTTGGAAGAGGAATTTATTTCAGGATTTTGCAGGACTATGAATGGGAGTAATACTGTGTGCTGCGAATATGAGATCATAGATGGAAAGAAAAAGCTGACATTTATGGACTGTGCATATAAAAGGTGTGTAAACAGCGGTGCCTGTGAAATATACAAAGAAGCCTGCGCCCTGGAAGAGAAGTAAAACTCTTCTGGCCACAGGCCTTTTCTTTAGTAATGTGTGAGGCAAAAGCCTAATTATTTATTAACATCAATATAGCTGTAAAGCGTATATTTGGAAATGCCGAAATAATTGGCTACCTTATCTCCTGATTTGGTGATGAGAAATGCTCCGGAATCATTCAAAAATTGAATGGCTTTGACTTTGTCATCCTTATTCATCAGCGCTACCGGCTTGCCTACAAGTGCCACAGATTCCTCGATCAGGCGCTCCAGAAGATCATTTACATTGTGGGAAATGCGCTTTGGCTTTTCTTCTTTGTTCTGCGGGGTGATCAGTGCATGGAGGGCATTCTCGATCATGGTAAGCTTGGTGATATCATAATTGATCCCAAATACATAATGAAGGGATCCGTCATCATCACGGATATAGGAAGTGCTGCATTTCAGGATCTTGCCATCGCCGGTCTTCATCAGATAGCCGGAATGGTCAGAAGGCTCACTTCCCTTATGGTTCCGGTTGCGGATCACATCAAAAACTGCATCAGAAGGCCCGTCTCCAATGCTTCGTCCTGTAACGTGTCCGTTTACGATATAAACAATGGAGTGTTCAGGATCCTTGGTTTTCAGGTCGTGAATCACAACTTCACAGTCAGGCCCGAATTCTGAAGCCAGATCCTGGGCGATTTGTTTTAAGACAGTCAGACGTCCCATAAAAGCTGCCTCCCTTTCTATAAATAGTAATTGCTGTCAGCCAAACGATATGATACCTGCGGATTGCTTTGTGCTTTGCACCTTTCCAATCATGGATATAACAAATTTTTTACTCTGATATCATGTAAATAGTATAGCACAGGCAAAAAAAAATAAAAAGGATTTTCGCAAAAAAAATATGGAAAGCTAAAAAAAATTGTAAAATTCAGGGATATGTATGGAATAATCAGTACAGAAGTGCTATATTGAAATAAAAAATGGGGGCATTCCCCAGGACAGTGGAAACATATAAGACCTGAATGATAAGGAGGTATCACTATGAGATATTTACTTAAGAACGGAACGGTTGTATCAGGAGAGAAATCAGTAAAGGCAGATGTACTCACAGATGGTGAGAAGATCCTGGCTGTAGGAGAGAATCTTATCGAAGAAGGGGCAGAGGTGATGGATGTAACAGGAAAGCTTCTGTTTCCTGGATTTATTGACGGTCATACCCACTTTGACCTGGAGGTGGCAGGGACTGTTACAGCAGATGATTTTGAAACAGGTACAAGGGCTGCCATCCTTGGAGGGACAACCATGGTGGTGGATTATGCATCACAGGATAAAGGAGGCCATACATTAAAGGAAGGCCTGGAAAAATGGCACAAAAAGGCTGACGGTAAATGCTCCTGTGATTATTCTTTTCACATGTCCATTGTGGAATGGAATGAAGAAACTGAAAAAGAGATCCAGGATATGATCGATGCAGGGATCACCAGCTTTAAGCTGTATATGACTTATCCGGCAATGATCGTAGGGGATGGGGATATTTATAAGATCATTAAGAAATTAAAGGAAGAAGGCTGCTTTGCAGGAGTGCACTGTGAGAATGCAGAAGTGATCGATGCGCTGATCCGGGATGCAAAGGCAGCAGGCAGGCTTGGGCCAGAGAATCATCCCCT
>ONBN01000035.1 GCA_900316115.1 uncultured Eubacteriales bacterium | reverse complement strand
TGTATGGAGTTGACCAGTACTAATCGGTCGAGGGCTTGACCAAAAGCAGGTTAAAGATTCCAAAAGGATGTCAGCATGTATGTGGTTTTGAAGGTACAAGATACTTTCAGGTTATTCCTCCTTAGCTCAGTCGGTAGAGCATGCGGCTGTTAACCGCAGTGTCGTTGGTTCGAGTCCAACAGGGGGAGTTTTAAAATAAAATATGGCTCCATGGTCAAGCGGTTAAGACACCGCCCTTTCACGGCGGTAACAGGGGTTCAAATCCCCTTGGAGTCACTTACAAAATGAGATTTTTGAGAGGCTTAACTCTGACATTTGGTATGTTTTCTATGTGCCGATGTGGCTCAATTGGCAGAGCAGCTGATTTGTAATCAGCAGGTTATCGGTTCGAGTCCGATCATCGGCTTGGACCTTTAGCTCAGTTGGTTAGAGCAACCGGCTCATAACCGGTCGGTCCTGGGTTCGAGTCCCCGAAGGTCCATTTTTGTTATATAAATATTTTTCTGGCCCGGTGGCTCAGTTGGTTGGAGCGCCGCCCTGTCACGGCGGAGGTCGAGAGTTCGAGTCTCTTCCGGGTCGTTGCTTTATTTAGCAAATTTTATGGGGTCTTAGCTCAGCTGGGAGAGCATCTGCCTTACAAGCAGAGGGTCATAGGTTCGAGCCCTATAGGCCCCATCCTATTTTACTAAATCATATGCATGCCGCAGTGGCGGAACTGGCAGACGCCCGGGACTTAAAATCCCGTGGGTAGTGATACCCGTACCGGTTCGATTCCGGTCTGCGGCATTAATTAAAGCCCTTGATTTTTCAAGGGTTTTTTGTTATATAATTTTCCGGCAAACACAAAAAACACATGCTGTATCACCTTTCACAGATTTCATAGGGCAGTAATATATTGTCTGATTGTTGTCCTGTGCAATAATATAATGAACCACTTCCTGCGGATGTAGCGGTTTGTGGCATATAAAACAGAGATAGACACAGGACAATATAATCCATTTCCAAGCCGCTTTCTGGTCGTGAAGATAAATTTGAAGATAATTTTCCAGTGTATTTTTGAGAGCAGTTATCTTTTCTTCCGAAATTTCCTCCTGTGTCAGCAATTCGTCCTGCAGCATTTCCAGAATTACAGACCTGTTAAATTCACTGATATGCGGAAGAGTATGATTAGACAGTTTAAAAATTTCATCTTCAGAAACTGTTTTTTGCAATGTTCGTAATAGTCTGTTGTTTTTCATGAAATTTTCCTTTTTCAGCAATCAAAAAATGTTCCCTGAGTGATTGTCATATTCGGCTGAACGATCAAAAACCGATTATCCCAGCGTCCAGATACCAGCTTTTCAAGGAGAATATTACTTCCTGGCACAAAATCCAGTTCTGTATGAATTCTGTCAGCATCTGCCTGTGCACGTTCCACATAATCCAGGTCATAACAGTCGTACAGACCATTGTCAATAATATCCAGATGGTAATAATGATCAAAGTACATGTTGAAAACAATATCAGCCATTTCTTTATCATATTCTTTCAGAAGACTTTTATAAATGGTCTGAACAGAAAATCCATTTTCTCCATTTCCGAACAGATACATATGCCCTGGTTCTTTCAGATCCGGGGCATATTGTTCCGGTGTGGTTAGTGTAAGCGCAACACAGTCAGCAACTCTGGGGATCACCAGGGTTTTAGAGCAGGACACATCCTGCCATGATCCGCCACAGAATCCCATAGCTACAAGAACTGTATCCACATCTGACGGCAAACTGGAAAGTGTCTGAAGAATGTGTTCTTTCATTTTTGAGGGTTCTATGTGGTATTGACGATTTAATTCAATGATGGGAAAGTCCGTATTGTAGATCTTCTGAGCCTGCTGTACATATTCCAGAAGAGTAGTGCAGGAAAGAATTACTGTACTCATATAAGTTCCTCTCAGATTCCATGATATGACCGGTATTCCCGGTACATTTCAATCATATTTTTTTTGGCATTTTTCAAATATGAGATATCACCGCTGATTCGCTCAAGAAGAAGATATCCCTGATAGTTGGAAAGCATACGCCGTGAAAAAATCGCTGCATGATCTTGTGGCAATCCGGAATATAGCAGTACTTTCTGGAAAATCTGCTCGAATTTTTTTATCCCCTCCATAAATACAGATGCAAGTGTGGGCTTGCTAAGGGCTGTTTCCATGCCCATCACTGCATACGGGCAGCCTGCAAATGTCTGTCCAGTTGCCCTTCCGAATAAATAATCGAAGATTTCTTCTATAAAACTTTCCCAGTCATTTCCATGAGAACTGCTTTGAAATTGTTCCAGTAAGATTTTTTGATAGTATTCCGTCACTGCTGCTGCCAGATCATCCTTGCTTTTGAAATAAAAATAAAAAGATCCTTTTGGAAGTCCTGTTTGTTTGAGAATTTCGCTGATTCCAGTGGCAGAATACCCATTTTTCCAAAATAATTCAGCAGAACATTCGATCAGGCGTTGTCTGGATTCCTCACCTTTCTTCATTTCGCATTTCCTCCTTCAGTCTGGAAAACAGATGTGTAAGTGCAAACATAAGCGTTTCATAATGCATGTAATCTAAAATATTCTTGTCTGCAAGAATTTGAAGGCTTGCCGGGAACTCATCATCCGCTTCCCAGAAACGAATTATAATTGGCAAAAAAGGAAAAAGTTTCAATTCGAAAGCAACATCTCCTTTTCCCAGTTCCTTTCCGGAAAGAGCTATACAGGCATTACGTAATTCAGCGGTTTTTCCGTTAAAAAATTCAGCAGTATTCTGAAAAAATCCGCTGTTCTGGGAAAGATTTCCTGTTCGGACAGAGGAAAGACTGCTTATATTTACAAATTCATGTGACAGATGGCATGCATCGTCTGCATAACATAACACATCATAAATGGTCATTGTTTCATCATGACCGGCTTCACAGACTGTTTCAAATTTATTAGCTGACCACTGAATATTTCCCGTTTTTCTGCTAATGCGATAGCTACGGTTGACAAAAGTGATATATAACCAGTCAGAATCATGTTCTAATGAATATTTACGTATCATTGCTGACTGATCGTATTGCAGGAAAATGCGTGCCATAGAAATTTTTGTTTTTTCATAATTAGTAATCGTATTTATCATATAACTAATCCCTCTAAGTATCAGATATACTATAATATATTTACAGAATAGACTAATCGGTCTATAAAGTCAATATATTTTTATTCGACGACTAAAAAATTAATGATTGCGAAAAAGCAAATTGATAAAATTGAAAATAGTATTTAGTAATAATTCAAAAAGAGTGTGGCGTTCTGCAGTATATTGCATTACAAAGTAATTAGATTGTCTGGAAATAAAGTGTTACTGGCAGGAAAGGCAGCGCTGTTTTCAGAGTGTGAATTGCATATTTAACATTTGAATTCTGGAAGTTAAAATTAAGGATAAAGTAATGGTCTCGATTTTCTTTACCATTGAAAATTTTCAACTGTCATGTGATATACTTGGTTTAAATGTTTAAACGAAAGAGGATATTATATGGATATTTTAGAAATTATGAAAAAAGACACAGTGTACGTCAGTATAAGGAACAACCGATTGAAATATCTAAGCGTGAGATTATCAATGCCTGTATTGAGGAAGTAAATAAAGAAAGTGGATTGAGTATGCAGGCTTTTTATGATGAACCAAAATGCTTCGATTCTTTTATGGCTCACTATGGAAAATTTGTAAATGTAAAGAATTATATTGCGATTGTTGGAAACAAGAATGATCAGGAAAAAGCCGGATATTATGGTGAGAAAACTATGCTAAAATGTCAGGAACTGGGGCATGCAGATCAGGATACAGAATGGTTTAAAACAGGCATGGAAGCAGTAAGTTTTGCACCAACTGCCATGAATCAGCAGAAATTTCTGTTTGAGTTAAAAGACGGAAAAGTAATTGTCAAAAATCTTGGGGGTTTTTATTCAAAGATTGATTTGGGAATAGTAAAATATCATTTTGAAGCAGTTACAGGACACGAGGTAGTATGATGTACACGAAAGAGGATATTGCTCAATTGGCAGGTGATTTTGAACGGTGTCGGAAAATTCTGATTGCATTAGGCGATGAAAACAGACAGCATATGATGCTTGAGATGATGAAAATTGGAAAATGTTCCGGCGTTCGTGTAAATGAGATTGCGGAGAAAACACATATAATTTTTAACAATTGCAATTGCTCTTGAGGTAGCAAAAGGTTTATTGTATCCAATCATTGCTGGAAAGACGGGATATGGAGAATCTTTTGATCCAGAAGAAAGGTTAACACATAATGATAAATCCATAAAAGAGTCTCAAAAAAGGGCGAATAATGAGTATAAGAATAAAAAAAGTAAAAAACACGGAAATGGGAAATGGATAGAATTTTTATATAGAACAGTTCCATATGATATTACTAGGGGTACCGGTATGATGGATAACATAAATCTTGACACAGGACCAGAATACAGACTCAGTATATATTATCTTGCAACTCATATGAGGCCATTCAAATAACATAGCCTGATTCCTCACTTGTGTTTTCAGAGGATTTTTGGTATTTTATTCTACAGAATGAGAAATAGAATGAATAGAATGCAGAAAGGAATCTGAAAATGAAATTAATGATCGTGCGGCATGGAGAGCCGGATTACTCCATAGATTCACTGACACCGAAAGGGTGGCATGAGGCAGAGCTTCTTGCTGAGAGGCTGTGCAAGCTGGATGTAAAGGAATTTTACGTTTCACCATTGGGAAGGGCGCAGGATACGGCATCATTCACATTAAAGAAAATGGGGCGGCAGGCAAAGGTACTGCCTTGGTTGCATGAGTTTGATGCGCCTATGCGTAAACCAAATTATCCGGAGAAGGATACAGTGACCTGGGACTGGCTGCCTCAGGACTGGATGGCAGATGAACGGTTTTTCCATTATGACCGGTGGTTTGAAAATGAGTATATGCAGAAATATGGGGTAAAAGAGAAGTATGACCAGGTTATCCGGGAATTTGACCAGTTCATGGAAGAGCATGGATATAAAAGGGAAGGTCATTTTTATCGGGTGGTAAAGGCAAATCATGACCTGGTAGTATTCTTCTGTCATTTTGGATTGGAGTGTGTGCTTTTAAGCCATTTGATGGAAGTATCGCCGATGATCTTATGGCATAACAGTTGTGTACTGCCATCTGCTGTAACCCTGTTGATTTCCGAGGAGCGTAAAAAGGGGATTGGTGCCTTCCGTATGAATTATATGGGAGATATTTCTCACCTGTATGCTGGCAATGAAGAGCCATCTTTTGCTGTCCGTTTTTGTGAAATTTTTGAAGATGATACACGGCACTGACAAGCAGGATTTGCTTTTTTACCGAGACATTATGTACCGGGAGAATACAGAAAAAGTGGGCGCATCTCAGGGTTCAGAATGATATGAAATTAATATTTTACCAAAGGAGGCAGACAATTTGGATAAGGTAAGATCACGTTTAAATACTGGCTGCAAAAGGCTGTTTTTTTGGATACCGGTAATGATTGGTATCATGCTTTTTTTAACTGGTTCCTCTCCGTTTTTGAAATATATGGACGTAGATAGCTCCGTCTTTTATACAATGGGGCGTGCCATGGCTGATGGAAAAGTTCCTTATAGAGATTTATTTGACCATAAGGGCTGGTACGTTTATTTTTTTAACTGCCTTGGAGCGCTCATCAGTCCGAATAATACAATTGGGCTCTTTGTAATAGAATGTTTGTTTATGTTGGTAAACGTGTATCTGATTTACTTAATTGTCATGCTGATCAATGATGATCTGTTGAGGATCAATATGACGATTAGTTTTACGCTGTTTTTCTTTTTCAATTTCATAACATATCAGCATGGAAACCTGGTGGAAACATATGGTGTAACTTTTCAGCTCATTTCTGTCTATTTTGTTGTAAAGTATTATTTCAGCCATGAAACGGAACACCCTCCAGTATATATGTTGATTCACGGAGCCTGTGTGGCTGTTATGCTGGGGTTACGTGCGAATCTTGCAGCTATGTGGGGTCCCATTGCTGTCCTAATACTATGGAAACTGTTTGCGAACCGTAAGTTTAAGAATGCAGGGGCCAATATTCTACTCGGGATGCTCGGTCTGATTCTGGGATTTATCCCAATGCTTCTTTATGGAGCGTGCACCCATAGCTTAAAAGATATGTTTCAACAGTCCATTTTGTTTAATCTGGCATATGCCGATGGTGGAAAACACCGGTTCCTTTCACTGTTTACATCCTTAAAGACAGCCTGGGTGGTTTATCTGGCAATGATTTCTTTAGGTTTGGTTATTTTTTCCAGATGTATATTGAATTTCAAGGTATTATATACAGCCTGTTTATTGATTTCACTGTATTCCGTTGCTCTTTCCGGAAGAAATTACGGACATTATTATGAATATCTGGTTCCTTTTCTTCTGCCGATAATATTTGCAGTTTCCAGGATATTTTCAAAAGTGTTTTCCAGAAAACTGCAATGTGCAGTGATTCCGTCAATATTGCTGGTGACATTAATGGTCAGTTATCCATCTAAGCTGCATTCTTATTCTTATGCGCAAATGCAGCGATATGCACAATCTGTGAATGAATTTTCCACGCTGTACAAACAGAAGTACAGTAACAGGAAAACCGTACTGGCTGTGAATAATAATGCAGCTATTTATAATAGTTTTGGTGTTATTCCCCAGGAAAAATATTTTTACATTCCATCCATCAGTTATAGTAAATTTCCAGAACCGACTGACAGTCAGGTGGAATCCATATTAAGCGGCAGGAACGACATCGTAGTGATCAAGTACAGGGACTATAAGAAAAAGAAGATTTTTCAAATGTCCAAGTATGATACACAGGTAAAAACTTACTTAAAGCAAAATTATACTTTAGTTGATGAAAATAAATATATGGAAATGTATATTAAGAAAGAGTAAAACCACAATGTCCGAAACTTTTGGAGATAATACATGGCACTGACCTGTGCCCCCACTCGATGTAAAAAGATTATAAGGATTTTATCTTTTTTATAAATTTATTAGAAATAGGACAAAGTTTTCTCACATTTGTATTGTATGATATATACATCTTAAGAGAAAGAACTCTTAAGACAAACTCTTTCCTTTCCCTAGAAAAATGTAAAACAAAAACATAAACCACCACCTTATATACAAGAACAGTTGTAGGGTGGTGGTTTTGTGTAGTGCAAAATATAGTAGCCTTATCAGTTTGGGTGAAGATCAGGATCTGCGGTAGCGGTTAAAGCAGGAGTAGATTTCCTGGATCCTGGGGACGGCATAGCCGCAGGAGGTGTATCCGTCAAAGAAGAAAGCAAGCCCTTCTTTTTCAAGATGAGAAGCAAGGAATGCAATGATCTCATCCATTGTCCGTTTACCATCTATCAAATGTTCTGCTGCATATTTCAGGAGCAGCCCAAGAGAGGCGGTCTGTTCACTGTCGATCAGCTGTTCAATATAGCGCAGGTCAATTTCTTGTTTTCCAAGAGAGAATCCGTCACAGCCATGATTCTTGATCTTCAGCCGTTCAGGCTGATTCCTGGTGTTTCCGTAATAATCCTTGTGTGTTTTTGCAGTGGGAGCTTTTGTCATAACCCGGTGATTCTGGGGCAGTACAAAGGCCGGTGTGTCTGAAGCCATAAGTGGAAAATCCTGGCAAAGCTTTTTGACTTTGGAGGTGATATCCACCGGAACGTAGTTGTCCATCTGGATAACTGTGTCTGCAATGTGGAAAAATGCTCCGGAACTTCCTGCAACAAGAATGGTGGAAATCCCGGCTTTTGTATAAAGATCCACAGCACGCTCCAGAAACGGGGTGATTGGCTCTTTTTCCCTGCGGATCACTTTCTGCATAAAAGCATCCCGGACCATAAAATTGGTAGCAGAGGTATCCTCATCCAGAAGGAATAAGTGACTGCCGGACTGGATTCCCTCAATAATGGCTGCAGCCTGGGAAGTGCTGCCGCTGGCATCCTCAGTACAAAAACTGTGGGTGTCTTTTTTATTGGGAAGATCATTGATAAACATGGAAATATCCACATCTTTGATAAAACGTCCGTCTTCAGAACGAAGTTTTTGTGCGGAAATATCTGTGATCACATATTCGCGGCCATCTCCCGGGATATGGTTATAAATACCAAGTTCCAGAGCATTCAAAAGCGTGGATTTGCCATGGTAGCCGCCGCCTACGATCAGGGTGATGCCCTGTGGAATGCCCATACCTGTGATGGTTCCGTGATGAGGAAGCTCCATGGTAATGCGAAGGCTTTCCGGAGAAGTAAAAGGCACACAACTTTTCATTGGCTTTGAGGAAATTCCGCTTTCACGAGGAAGAACAGCGCCGTCTGCAACAAAAGCACATAAGTGGCGGGGGGACAACTGCTGACGGATATATTCCTGATCCTGGGCTGCATGGATATGTTTTTCCAGCGCTTTGCTGTTAAGGTTTTTGTAAAAAAAGGATTTCTGGATGCATACAGGCAGAAATTCAAAAAGGATTTTTTCCAACTCTGCAGAATTGATGGTACGGCCATTTGCCGGGAAGCCAATGAAAAAACGTGCAATGATTTCCTGATCTGTGATCTGGCAGGCAGTGCGGGAAAGCACCTCCTGGCCACAATGTGTAACAGAGATCAGACCGCTTTTTCCAGAGCCTTTTGCACGGAAGGTATATTGGCTGACCTGGTGTTCAAACTGTCTGGTCAGGAAATCTGCAAGGGTGGTTCTGGTAATGGTGTCCTGATAATATTCCGCCGGGATCTGACTGTCTGAGTGCCGGATCCGGACGCTTACATGGGAAGGAGAAGCAAACGGGTCTCCCTGCACATGGTCGATGGACAGGATATAGTTTTTAAATTGGTAAATTCCTTTTGTTGATTTATATGCAGGATAGCTTTTTCGGTTGATGGAACGAAGAAGCTCCTGAAGCTGAGATGCTGATTGCATGAAGGTACCTCCTTTGGGCAGAAATTTGCATATTACTGTATCACAACTATATAAAAGAAAAAAGGATTTGTCCAGTTGGAAAAGCAACCGGACTTTGGAACGGATACATGAAGCTGCCCAAAAGGAATTTCTTGAAAAAGGTTTTCTTGCTGCTTTCTCTGCGGAATATTGTGAAGAATGCAGGCGTGACTACAGGAGCCTTTTATGGGTATTACCGTAGCAAAGAAGAACTTTTTGCCGCATTGGTAGATGAGGCCTATCAGTATTTACTGGGGAACTATAAGGCGGCTGCGGAAGGTTTTGAGCAGCTTTCACCTAAGGAGCAGATGGAGCGTATGGGATCTGTAGGCCGGGAATGTATGCAGAAAATGCTGGTGTATATGAGGACACATCCGGAGGCTGCCAGATTGCTGTTGTTTTGTGCGGAGGGTACACCTTATGCTTCTCTGATCGATGATCTGGTAGAGCAGGAGATACAGTCAACCGAGCATTATGGTCAGATGCTCAGAGAGCAGGAAAAGACAGTTCCTGCCATTGACCAAAGGCTGGAGCATATACTGGTAACTGGTATGGTGAATGTCTATTTTGAGATCATACGGCACAATATGTCTGAAGAAGACAGTGACAGGTATCTGTGTGAACTGAATGATTTTTACACAGCAGGATGGAATAAGATCATGGGGCAGTAATGCACCGCAATATGAGTGGCAAAATTTATAAAAATATAAAGGGGATACATTATGGAGCCGAAAAAGAAAAGCTGGATACAATTACTTTTTGCATATGCCGAAGGCGAAAAGAAACGAATGATCCTGCCGGTTATTTTGTCAGTACTAAGCGTAATGCTTGGCTTAGTGCCATTTTACTGTATGTATGAAATGATCTGCCTGTTTGTTGCAGGAACGGTCACAGCTGCCGGGATCGTGAAATGGTGTGTGATCGCACTGGTGGTGTACGCTGCCAAGATCCTGCTGTTTTGTCTTTCCACAGGCACTTCCCACAGCATGTCATATACGATCCTGGAAGGGCTGCGCCTGCGGCTTGCAGACCGCTTCTTACATGCGCCTTTGGGAAATGTGGAAAACCATACCATTGGTGAGATCAAGAATATGATGGTGGACAAGATCGAAAATCTGGAACCGCCTCTTGCACATATGATTCCGGAAGGAGCCGGACATATTGTGCTTCCCATTGTAAGTATTATCGCTCTGCTGTGCATTGACTGGAGGCTGGCACTGGCATCTCTTGTTACATTTCTGCTTTCTTTTATCTGCATGGGATTTACCTTTAAGATCAGCGGGGAAAATTTTAACAAGTATGATCAGTCCAGCAATTACATGAACAGTACCATTGTGGAATACATAGAAGGAATCGAAGTGATCAAGGCATTTGGCCGTGCCGGAGTTTCTTATGAGAAATATGCAGGGGCTATCAATGATTTCTGCACCTTTGTTGTGAAATGGCTTGCTTCTACATTTGTAACCATGAAGCTGAGCTTTGCCCTGTTTCCATCTACCTTGATCGGAACACTGCCTGTGGCACTGGCCCTGGAAAACAGCGGAGCGATCACAGCACCTCAGGCAGCACTGGCGGTGATGTTATCTATTTCCATGGTAGGTTCTCTGGCAAAGCTTGAGGTTTTCTCTGAAAATATGCGTCAGGTGAAATTCACAGTGGAAAATCCACAGTTGCCAAGCTGATTGCCAGATTCTGGGATGTTACGGAAGAATCCATCTGCATTGGCGGTGTAAATATAAAGGATATGCCGCTGACGCAGCTTTCTGAATACGTAAGCTTCGTAACACAGGACAATTTCCTGTTTCGGTGTTCCCTGAAAGAAAATATCCGTCTGGGCAATCCAAATGCTACAGATGAACAGGTTTATGCGGCCGCAAAAGCAGCACAGTGTGAGGAATTTATCCAGAAGCTGCCTATGGGCTATGATACTCCGGCAGGAGAGGCGGGAAAAAGGCTTTCTGGTGGTGAGAAGCAGAGGATTGCCATTGCCCGTGCGATTCTGAAAAATGCACCGGTGATCATTCATGATGAGGCTACTGCCAGCATTGACCCTGAAAATGAGCATCTGATCCAGTCTGCTATTTCAGAGTTGACCAGAGGAAAGACCATTATTACCATTGCACACAGGCTTGCTACCATCCAGAATGCAGATCAGATCCTGGTTGTGGAGGATGGACGCATTGCAGAGCGTGGTACTCATGAAGAACTGGTGGAGAAGGATGGGCTTTATAAGCGGTTTACCCAGATTCGTGAAAAGGCAGAAGGCTGGAGGATCCAGGCGGAATAAAGGATACAGTAAAATATCATTTGGCAAATTTTATAATTATTTTGTTTATGTTGCATTAATTAGAAAAGATATGTTTATATATCAGGGCTTCGTTTTCGGATTTCTCCCGCACGCTTATTATCTCCAAGATTTGCAAAACTCGCTTTGCTCAGACAATGCAAATCTTGGAGAAGCTAGCGCAGTCGAAATCTACGAAAGCCTCGCATGATATATAACCAAGATCTTTTCTACTACAATGCAACAGAAATGATTGCAAATTTGCCAATGATTCTTTTACTGTATCCGAATAAAGTGTTTTGCTATATTTCGGTGGAAAAAAAGGATGTACTGGTTTATAATAAGTGAAGACATGTGCGGCAGTACAAAAAGAAAGGCGGAATTAGAATATGGAACGCAGAAATGCATGGCTTGCTTATACAGAAGCAGAAGAAAAAGAGCTTGAAGAAACAGCGGCAAAATATCGTTATTTCCTGGATCAGGGTAAGACTGAGAGAGAATGTATCACACAGATCATCCGTGAGGCTGAGGCAGCAGGATACCAGTCTCTGGAGAAGAAACTGGCAGAGAGCGGATCTGTAAAAGCCGGGGATAAAGTATACACAGTAGGCATGAAGAAGATCATTGCCCTTTATCATATCGGACAGGAGCCTTTGGAAAAAGGTATGAACATCCTTTGTGCACACATTGATTCCCCAAGGCTGGATATTAAACAGAATCCTTTATATGAGGATACAGATCTGGCTTATCTTGACACACATTATTATGGCGGTGTAAAGAAATACCAGTGGGTAGCACTGCCTCTGGCAATGCATGGCGTAGTTGCCAAAAAAGACGGTACAGTAGTTGACGTAAAGATCGGTGAGGATGAGTCAGATCCTGTACTTTATATTACAGATCTGCTGATCCATCTTTCCTCCAAGCAGCTTCAGAAGAAAGCTGCTGAAGTGATCGAGGGAGAGGATCTTGACATCCTGATCGGCAGCAAGCCGTTAAAGGATCTGCCGGATGACAAGAAGAAAGAGGCTGTAAAAGCCAATGTACTGAAGCTTCTGAATGAGAAATACGGGATTGAAGAGGAAGATTTCCTTTCAGCAGAGCTGGAGATCGTTCCAGCAGGAAAGGCAAGAGAAGGCGGTCTTGACCGAAGCATGATCATTGCTTATGGACAGGATGACAGGGTTTGTGCATATACTTCCCTGCTGGCACAGTTGGAGCTTGAGGATACACCGGTACGTACTCATTGCTGCCTGCTGGTAGACAAGGAAGAGATCGGAAGTGTGGGCGCTACGGGTATGCAGTCCAGATTCTTTGAGAACAGTGTGGCAGAGCTTATGGAGGCTCTGGGTCAGTACAGTGAACTGAAGGTAAGACGGGCGCTTTCCAGATCCAGCATGCTTTCTTCTGATGTAAGTGCAGGGTATGATCCGGCATATGCAGAGGCTTTTGAGAGAAAGAATTCCGCATATCTTGGAAGAGGTATTGTGTTGAATAAGTTTACAGGAGCAAGAGGAAAATCCGGTTCCAATGATGCAAATGCAGAATATGTGGCAAGGGTCCGCAGGATTTTTGACGACCATAATATTGCATTCCAGACAGCAGAGCTTGGCAAGGTGGATTTTGGCGGCGGCGGAACCATCGCTTATATTGCTGCTCTTTATGAGATGGAGGTTATCGACAGCGGAGTGGCTGTACTTAGCATGCATGCGCCATGGGAAGTTACAAGCAAAGCAGATGTATATGAGGCTAAGAAAGCATATAAAGCCTTTCTGCTTGATGCCTGAAGTTAAGGAGAGCAGGCTATGAGAAATTTATTTGTGTCCGGCAGGAAGACTGCGCCTGGCGAACTGATACTTAAGATCATTGGAATGGTGCTTCTGCTTTTGGGAGTGATGATGGCTTTCGGTGGTATCGGAGCCATTTCCCTGGTGACAAAGGGCAGTGGTGATTCTTCTGTAGCAGCTTATCTGCAGGAGAACCATATGACCTATGGACAGATGATCGGAGGTACGGTGATCTCCTGCGTGTCCGGGATCGTGTATATTATTTCCGGTGCCCTTGGCGTTTTAAATGGCGGCAATATTTATAAGGCTGACCAGTGCCTGGTGATGGTGGTGATCATGGTTGCAGAGGTGCTGGGTGAGACCTGCTTCAATTATTATGTAGGACAGTTCCAGCCTATGGGAGTGGTGAATATGTTGATCCTTCCGGCATTGTATTTAGTGGGTGTACTGAGGAATAAAAATGCGGTGAAAAAATAGTTTAAAAAAAGTTTGTAAAAATACAAAAAAAGCTTGACAAACAGGTCCGTATACGCTAATATATTCAGTGTTGCGAAACAAGTTCGCAAAAGATGTGCGTTTAGCTCAGCTGGATAGAGCGTTTGGCTACGGACCAAAAGGCCGGGGGTTCGAATCCTCTAACGCACGCTAACAATTTGAACCGGAAATTCTTTTAAGAATTTCCGGTTCTTTTTAATTCTTATAATGATCTGTGGATGATTTTCTGTATATTCTTGAATTCTTTATTAACATCCCTCTTGAATTTTTATCAAATATAAGTCGGATATGTATTTTACAATATCTGCGAAAATACTGGGTGTTTTACTAAATTCTATTCATATGACATTATAGAATAGAAGCAGTACAAATATGAATTGGTAAACACAAAACTTCATTGTTATAATTATACAGAAGTTGTTGAGAAGCAGGTACTAATAATATGTGTGGGGAGGGAAAATGAATAGGGGAAATGTAAAACATCAAATTGCTGATTTCTGGAACAGTACAGCAGATACCTTTGATGAGCGTCATGCGGAGGAAGACAAAAACGTGTGGTTTGAGCATTTCCGCAAATTGTTAGGCGCAGCAAATGGTCAGAGTGTCCTGGATGTAGGAACGGGAACAGGTTTTCTTGCACTGATGGCTGCAAAGCTGGGATTTCAAACAACAGGGATTGATATGGCAGATCAGATGCTGGATATTGCAAGAAAAAAAACTGCTAAGGCTGGAGTAACTGTTACTTATAAGAATGCAGATTTAAATGAACTGCCTTTTGAAAATGAAAGTTTTGATTATATTGTAAACAGCAGGGTTCTGTGGACACTGACCGATCCAAAAACCGCTTTAAAAGAGTGGTTTCGTGTATTAAAACCAGGCGGCGAAGTACTGAGCTTTGTAAGACTGACAGAAAAAATGCACATAAAAACATCAGAGGGATTTTACAATGATGAAATTTTCAGTGAATTAAAACTAAAAAATAGTTCTTCGCAGGAATTAATTTCTGTCTGTAAAGAATGTGGCTTTACGTCTGTGGATATTGTTGCGTTGCCGGGAATTACGGCTAATCAGGATGGCTTTGGAGAATGGTATGTGATGCGTTCTTTGAAAGAGAAATATATGGAGCAGCAGGCAATTGACGCAGTTACTGGCTTCTGGAACCATCGGAGTGAAACATATGAGAAGCAACATGAACTTACATCTGTAGATTCATGGAGAGAAAATCTCGAACAAATTGTCGGAAAAGAACGTCATCAGAAAATAATTGATCTTGCTACAGGAACCGGTATGATTGCCAATATGCTTGGCGAAATGGGTTATATGGATGTTACTGGAATGGATATTTCAGAAGGAATGATGGAGATCGCAAGGAAACATGCGAAAGAGCGAAATACAGGCGTTCATTTTGTCTATGGAAATGCACTTGAGCTGCCGCTTGAAACATCTTCAGTTGATGTTTTGATGAATTGTCGGCTCTTGTGGACACTTTTGAATCCTCAAAAGGCTTTACAGGAATGGATTCGTGTTGTTAAACCAGGTGGACTTGTGATTGCGTTACATGAAATGGAAGACGAGCTACAGGATAAAGAAGCTTCCTGGAGAAATTATCTTTATGGAAAAAATGCAGATCCTTACATAACATTGAACAAAGCTTCAAAACAAGAATATGTGAAGTTGTTTGAAGATAGCAGGCTGACAGATGTGAAACTTATGCATATGAGTGGCTGTGATACATTATCGTCCGGACATTATAATTGGTATGCACTGATCGGGAAAAAGGAGAAGTAAGAGAATGAACAAAAGAAAGAATAAAAGAAAGAATAAAAGAAACAGAATTGCAGGGCTTGTACTTATTGGAATTTTGTCAATATCTAGTGTACATATGGTTGCCGCAAATACGGAAGGAAATATACTTATGATTGGACAGAGTAGTGAGATTACAAGTCTTGATCCAATTGCAGGTGCAGCCACCTTACAGAAAGAGCGTACCAGTATTACAGAAGGCCTGGTGACTTGTGATGATAATTTTGAGATCCAGCCCTGGCTGGCTGAATCATGGGAAATGAAAGATGATTTGACTTGGACAGTAAAGCTTCGTGAAGATGTTATGTTTCATGATGGTACTCCGTTCAATGCAGAAGCTTTAAAATGGTGTGTTGACAGACTTCTTTCCACAGAAAGTTCTGTGAAAGATGTGGCTGATATTAAAGAAGTAAATATTGTTGACGAATTTACGGTTGAGTTTGTTACAAATAACAAAAATACAGAATTGATGGCATGCTTTTTTAATCCGGATTTTTGTATTTACGCACCATCCAGTGTGGACGAAAACGGTGAATTTGATACCTTGATTGGAACCGGTCCGTTTGCTTTTGAAAGCTTTGATGCTTCCACTGGCGAACTGACAGCTGTACCATTTGACGGTTATTGGGGAGCGAAACCATCTGTAGAAAAACTTGTTATGAAAACCTATACAGATGCGAATACAAGAGCATTAGCACTTGAAACAGGTGAGATTAATTTTGCGGCAGATGTTCCATTTGCTGAGATTGATAATCTTTCTTCTATAGATAACCTTGTAGTGGATATCGAACCAGGCGCAAGAGCTTATCAGGCAACTTATAATACCTTAGAGGGACCTGCTGCTGATGTGAATGTAAGGAAGGCACTTGCGTATGCCACTGACCAGGAAACAATCGTAGATTCTGCGTTGGAAGGTGTCGGGCTTGTGGCAAATGGTCCTCTTCCTGAATCAATGGCATGGTGTGATACTTCCTTGGAAGGATATGCTTATGATACAGATAAAGCGTTGGCATTGTTGGCAGAAGCTGGTTATACAGATAGTGATGGAGATGGTTTGCTGGATAAAGATGGAGAAGTTCTGACCATTAATATTCTGACTTATACATCAAGACCGGGTCTTCCATTAATAGCACAGTCCATGCAAAGTGATTTCAGTAAAATTGGAATTCAGGCAAATATTGAGGTATTAGACTGGTCTCAGTACGCTGATAGAAGAGCAGAGAGAGCGTTTGATATTGCTTTGGAAAGTAACACGACAGCATATATTCCATCGGTATCCTTCTATTTCGAACAGTACTTTGCATCTACATCAGGTGCTAATACATGTGGCTATAATAATCCGGAATTTGATAAACTGATTGCAGACTGTAAAGCAACAAATATAACAGAAGAGAAATATGAATACAGCAAGCAGATGCAGCAGATGGTAAATGATGATCTTCCTGTTTTTACTGTAGCATTTTACAGCACAGTATTTGTATATGATCAGTCAGTGAAGAATTTTGTATTTAATCCGGCATCTCACGATTATATTATTCCGAGTAATATCGCAATAGAAAATTAAAACATATGGGCAAATATATTATAAAACGAATAAGTACTATCATAATTGTTTTACTGGCAATCTCATTTATGACATTTTGCGGAATACATATGACTACACGTGACATGGCATTGCAGGTTGTGTATTCAAAACATGGAGGAGAATTGATTACAGAGGAAACAAAAGAAGCCATACGAGAAGAGTATGGCTTCAATGATCCTCTTGTGGTTCAGTATGGTCATTGGCTGTTAAATGCTTTGCAGGGCGATCTTGGAACATCATATGTCTACGAAAAAAGCGTAATGGAAGTTATTATGACAAAATTACCAAACACTCTTATATTAGGATGCAGTGCGGTACTTTTGTCTATTATTGTGTCAATTCCCTTTGGAGTATTATGTGCCTTAAATCATAATAAGGTTATAGATAATATCGGGAGAATTCTGACAATGGCATTTGCATCTTTTCCGAGCTATTGGGTTGGGATTATGCTGGTGGTGTTGTTTTCGGTAATATTTCGGATCTTTCCTGTAGCCGGAAAAAGTGGGTGGATGAGTGCTGTGCTTCCTGTGATTACACTATCTATGGGGATGACTGCCTTTACCACACGTATGATGCGATCCAGCCTTCTGGATATTATGAATGAAGATTTTATCAATACAGCCAGAGCGAAAGGCCTTACCAAAATGCAGCTTGTCGGAAAGCATGGGATTAGAAATGCCATGCCATCTGTCATTACTGTAATTGGGATCCAGATTGGTCACGTAATCGGTGGATCAGTTATTGTAGAAACGGTGTTTGCGTGGCCTGGGATAGGAAGTCTTCTTACAAATTCTGTTATGGCAAAAGATCTTCCTATTATTGAGGGCTGCGTTTTATTAACTGCATGTGGGTATGCGATTGTTAATTTGGCTGTTGATATTATCTATGCATTAATAAATCCCGAAGTCAGATGTAAGGGAGGATTAGCATAGTGAAACATTTTTCGGTAAATAGAAAAAACAGAATGTTGTTTCTGGGGCTTGTGATGATAACGATTTTGCTGGCAGTTACCTTGATTGGACCGTTTTTTATACATCATGAAACAAAGCTGATGGATGCAGGACTGAAATTAATTTCGCCCTGCATGGAATATCCACTTGGAACAGACAATTTTGGCCGATGTATTTTTTGCCGTATTGTTGAGGGCGCAAAAATTACGCTTGGAACAACGGTTTCAGTAATTGTGATTACCTGTATGATCGGAACAGTGATCGGTATGATCAGTGGGTTTGCCGGTGGACTCGTAGATTCTATACTTATGAGAATTGTTGAGATTTTCATGGCTTTTCCAGGCACCATCTTCACAATAGCAATTCTTGCGGTATTTGGGGCTGGACAGCAGAATGTTATTCTCGCACTTTCTATTGTGTCCTGGCCACGTTATGCCCGTATTGCCCGTGGAGAAGTCTTGATGATGCGAAAAAATCAGTATATTGAAGCCGCAACGGTAATTGGCGACAGCAGAAAAACCATTATGCTGCACTACTTTTTACCAGCTGTGTTATCTAAAATCCTGGTAGTTGCAACACAATCTGTCAGTTCTGTGGTTCTCCAGTCTTCAGCAATGAGTTTTCTGGGATTGGGTGTTAAACCACCTACTCCAGACTGGGGGTATATGATCAGTGAAGGGAAAGAGTATATTCGTGCGGCTTGGTGGCTTCCATTTTTCCCGGGAATGGCAGTTTTTTTTACATCAATTTCATTCAATTTCCTGGGTGATGGTATTCGTGACATTTTAGATCAGCGAATGAAAGAGGCAAACACTTATGAGTAACACAGAGGTTAAAGAGAAGGATGTCTTATTAGAAGTGAAAAAACTGAATGTTTCCTTCGAGATAGGAAAGAATCTTATTCATCCTGTGAGAAATATAAATTTAGATATACATCAGGACGAAGTTGTGGCAATTATAGGGGAAACTGGGTGTGGGAAATCTGTTTTGGGGAATTCAATCCTTAGACTTCTTCCCTCAAATGCAATTGTAACAGGGAAGGCCTTATTTAATGGAGAAAACATCTTACAATATTCTGAAAAAAAATATCGTAAGATGCGAGGCACAAAAATCGCTGCAATACCTCAGAATCCGGTAAGTTCCCTTGACCCAATGATGAAAATCGGAGATCAGGTTGCGGAGTCTGTTTTGGTTCATGAAAAAGTGGATAAGGTGACAGTACGATCAAGAGTGACAGAAATACTTAAACGGCTTCATCTTGGAAATGGAAAGGAGTATTTACCAAAGTACGCAGGTGAATTAAGCGGGGGTATGTGTCAGCGCGTTCTGATTGCACTTGGTACAATTACACATCCGGAATTGCTGATTGTGGATGAGCCGACAAAAGGACTGGATTGGGCTTTACGGAGTGCTGTGATTGATATTTTTCTGGAATTAAAGAATAATATGCAATGTGCAATGCTTATGATCACCCATGATATTGCAGTTGCTTATAAAGTGGCAGACAGAATTGCTGTTATGTATTGCGGAGAGTTGGTTGAGATTGGTACAAGTAAAGATATTTTGAAAAATCCCCTGCATCCATATACTCAGGGACTGCTGGATTCCATGCCATCCAGGGGAATGCATGGAATGAAAGGGTTTGCACCGGCATTAACGGAACTGCCAGAAGGGTGCAAATTTCATCCGAGATGTCCAAGACAATGTGAAAACTGTCTGCAAAAACAACCGGAAATGACTGCCTATACCAAAACACATTATGTAAGATGCTATTATGCACAAGATAAATCTGCTATGGAAATGATTTGAAAGGGTCAAGCAATGTTATTAGAAGTACATGGAATAACGAAAAAGTTCGTATTAAATTTCTGGGAAAATCGAAAAATTACAGCAGTGGATCAAGTAAGTTTTGAACTGGAAGCAGGAGAATGCCTGGGAGTTATAGGAGAGAGTGGTTGTGGAAAATCAACGCTTGGGCGAATGATTTGCGGATTGATTCCATGTGATTCAGGAAATATCTTGTTCCAGGGGGAAAAGCTGGGAAAAAAGACGAAGAAGAAAGAATTACGCAGACAGATGCAGATGGTCTTTCAATATCCGCAGCAGGCTTTCAATCCGAAAGAAAAATTGATACATGCTGTCAGAGAACCTATTCGTAATTTTCAGCTGGCATCCAGTGAAATGGAGGAAAAGACATTGATTAGTGAAATGATTGACAGTGTTGGGGTTACCTGGGATCAGCTGGAACGATATCCGCATGAAATAAGTGGTGGACAGGCTCAGCGTCTTGCAATTGCAAGATCACTTGTTATGAACCCTCAATTACTGATCGCAGATGAAGTTACTTCTATGCTGGATGTATCTGTGCAGGCACAGATTTTGAACATTTTGGTAAGAGAACAAAAAAAACGGAATCTTGGAATGCTGTTTGTTTCACATGACCTGGAAGTGATTCGGGCAATTTGTGACAAGGTAATGGTTATGAAAAATGGAAAAATCCTCGAACAGGGAAAAACAGAAAAGGTTTTTGGAAATCCCCAATCTGATTTTACAAAATACTTGTTGAAATCGTATATTAATATATAGTATATAAAAAATTCCAAAAGTATATATTAGCAGAGCAAGATAGAGTATAATGGTTGGATAAGATGCTATATGAGGAATGATATTATGGGAGATTATATTACAACTTTTACAGGGAAGCATTTTTATCCCACCGATCCGGATCCAGCGGCGATATGCATAGCGGATATTGCCCATGCGCTGCCTATGATCTGCCGAGGAAATGGCCATGTCCATACGTTCTGGTCAGTTGGAGAGCATTGCATCTGCTGTGCAAAGGAAGCAGGAGCCAGAGGGCTTTCAGGGAGGATCATACTGGCATGTCTTTTGCATGATGCAAGTGAATGCTATATGTCTGATGTGCCACGGCCATTTAAGAAGGAATTAGGAGCATATCAGGAGCAGGAAGAAAAGCTTTTAAGTATTATATTTGAAAAATTTCTGGGATCGGATCTGACAGAGGAAGAGCAGGAAAAAGTGAAGGAAATTGATAATGATATGCTTTGGTACGATCTGGAAAAGCTTTTAAAGGAAAAGCAGGCAGGAGAGCCTCCGGAAATCCATATTAAGCTGGATTATACCATGCGGCCGTTTCAAGAGGTTGAACAGGAGTATAAGCAGCTGTTTTATCAATATTCAGCAGGCAGTATTCTGGAAAAAGACTGAACAGAAACATTTGGTGTTTGGGGAAAATAAAATGACCACATGAATGGAAATTTGTGATGTGTATTGAAAACAAAAAGATCATATGAATGGAAAATTTGTGATGTGTATTGAAAGTGAAAAGAACATATGAATGACAAGTTTGTGATATGTATTGAGAAAGGCGGTCAGCGTGACCAGGCGGAGGCTTTTGCCAGGAGAACCGGAGGCAGTATTGTCAGTAAGCCCGGAGACGGACTGACAGTTTTGTTTCATGCAAAAGGAGTTTCCCTGACAGGATATGGACTGGTATATCAGGGGGACTTTGAGAACATGCTCCATCGTGTAACCAACGGAAGACTGCAGCATGAAATGTTGGTGCGGGCGGCAAAGTCAGAAAAAGAGGGCCGCAAAGCCATTGATGCTACTGCCGGCATGGGGGAGGACGCATTTCTTCTGGCTGCACAGGGTTATGAAGTGACTTTGTATGAGCAGAATCCGGTGATCGCCATACTTCTGAAAGATGCACTCCGTCGTGCCAGAAAGCATCCGGTACTGAAGGAGATTGCCTCCCGGATGAAGCTGGTAGAGGGAAACAGCGTAGAGTGCATGGGAAAATTGCTGGATCCTGTGGATGTGATCTACCTGGACCCAATGTTTCCGGCCAGACAGAAATCAAGCCTGATCAATAAAAAGCTGCAGCTGATCCAGAAACTGGAACCACCATGCTCTGCAGAAACAGATCTTTTTGATGCAGCGATCCAGGCAGACCCGGAAAAGATCATTGTGAAAAGACCTCTGAAAAGTGAATATTTAGCAGGAAGAAAACCATCGTATACATTAAACGGAAAAGCGATCCGGTATGACTGCTATACCAGATGAGGAAGTTGATCCACATCGGATATATTTTTTTGGTACTTCTGATTACAAAAAAGGCTGGAATCTGCCAGAGAGAGGCGGCAGGTTCCGGCCTTTTTGCGGGTCAGACTATTCAATTTCGTCAATGTCCAGGGAGTACCCGAGAACTTCTCCTACACGGGTGCACTGGCCTTTCAGGGTGACAGTATCGCCTTTTTTCATATTGGAAATGGCGTTACGCTGTGCATCGTCTGACAGGTAACATTGTACACCATAAATGGAAAAGTCAGAATTTACAGGATCCAGATTAATGTACTTACCGGAAGAATCAATATTGGAAAGCTTTCCTGTGATTTCCAGATAAGCGTCCTTGTAACGATCGGATGCATTCAGGGCATTGTCTTCCAGTTCTTTTACCATATCGTCTACGGATACGGAAAGGTAAGTAATAGGTGTAACCTCCGTTTTTTCAGAAGAAGAGGCTTCTGATTTGGGAGTTTTGGAAGAAGAGGGATTCTTCTTGCCACCGGAGGCAGCACCGATGATGACAAAGATCACAAGCAGCAAAAAGATCCATTTCAGCTTTCCGCCTTTTAATTTTTTACGGCATTGCGGACAGATTCTGGCATCTGCAGGGATTTCTGATTTGCAATATTTACATTTCTTTGTTTTCTCACTGTTCATATGTATTTCCCCCTCGTTTTGCATAAAAGTATAGCACACTATTTGAGGGATGCTTCTCCCCACTGGGGTGGGAAATCAGGAGAAATTTGTGAAAAACGAGGTAGATTTATTCCGGTTCGTTCTGCATGCCGCTGGATCTAAGGGGCTCAAAGTGATAATGGCAAAGCTGCTCGTTGACCTGTGTAATACTGCCGGGGCGGTCATTAAAACAGATCATCAGCAGGGCATCTCTTGGAATTTTGGCGTAAAGCTGGGGCATTTCATACTTTTTCAGAGCCTGCTGTGTCTGGGCAAGAGTCAATTTACCTGCGTAGCAGATCCGCAGGATCACATCTCTCTGCCGGGTCTTTTTCTCACCGGAGAGCAGTTTGTAGCCGTATCCTTCAGGGATCTGTGCCTGAAGAAATACCTGCTGCTGGGTGAGATGATTGGTTTTCAGACATTCTTTTAGATAAACACCAAAAGGATTGAGGGAAGGAAGCAGGCTGTCTTCATAGGTACGACAGTATTGTCCATAGGTTCCTGTATGGGTGTTTTCTAAAATCTCCTCTAATTCTCTGGTATTTTTTTGACACATAAAAACCTCCTTGTGATAAAATCGTAGTATGATAGCAGGTGAAAAGGAATGGTAAGTGTATGAATCTGGAAGATCGGTTATCCCTTTCTTATTATCATGAAATTGCAGTTTTGAATAAAGAGCATCATATTTCTGTTGTCCAGCATCGTGAGACAAAGAAGATATATGTAAAAAAGATCCTGACGGTTTACAATGGTGAGATCTATCGTCGTCTGCAGAAGCTTGATCTGGAAGGGATTCCAAAGATCCGGGAGTTTGTGGAAGGGGAAGGACAGGCTGTCCTTATTGAGGAATATATTTCCGGTGATACCCTTCAGGAAAAAATGGATGCCTGCAGATTAACGGAAAAGGATATCCGCAGGTATATAAAAGAACTGTGCAGGATCCTGAACAGCCTGCATCAGCAGGAACCACCGGTGATACATAGGGATATCAAGCCTTCTAACATTATTATAACACCGGAAGAACGGGTAGTGCTGATCGATTTTAATGCAGCGAAAAGTTATACTCCTGGGAAAGCTGAGGATACCATGTTGATCGGGACAAAGGGATTTGCGGCTCCGGAGCAGTATGGCTTTGGAAGCTCCTCTCCACTTACGGATATTTATGGGATGGGAGTACTGATCCGGGAACTGACAGCAAAGATCCGTGTATATGAAAAGATTCCGGATGTATATGAAAAGGTGATCCGGCGGTGCACCCAGATGAATCCAAAGGATCGTTATCAATCTGTACAGGAACTGGCAAATGCTCTGGGAGAGACGCACGATTATATCGAAAGAGATCGTAAAAATCAGAATCAGAGAACTGATGGCTGGAGAAAATATTGCCCGCCTGGGTTTCGGACACCTGTTTTGTGGAAAAAATTCCTGTCATTTGCAGGTTATTTTGTGCTATTCAGTATAGCCATGAGTCTTACTGTGGAGAGAACCTATGGGCTGCCGCTTTGGCTGAACCGTTTTTGTTTTTGGCTTTGTGCCTTGTCCCTGGTTTTTGTTGGTGGAGATTATCTTGGAATCCAGAAACTGATGCCTTTATGCGGCAGCAAAAAGCGCCCCGTTCATTATCTTGGGATTTTCTTGTTGGATACCTGCCTTGTGTTTTTACTGTTGCTGCTGTTAGAGGTGATCCTAAGAGTGATATAGGCTCGGCTCATTTTTATTTTACAAGAAATCCAGAAAGTGCTATGATATCCCCAGTGAATAATAAAAGGAGGTTTTTTAAGATGACTCTCGAAGGCTTAAGAAAAGACATGGTCGCAGCCATGAAAGCAAAAGATAAAACAACAAAGGATGCAGTATCTTCCCTTGTTTCCGCTGTGAAGAAAGCAGCCATTGATGCAGGATGCAGGGACGATGTTCCTGAAAGTATGGTAGACCAGGTGATCCTGAAAGAATTAAAAACAGTAAAAGAACAGCTGGATACCTGCCCGGAGAGCAGAGAAGACCTGCGTGCAGAATATCAGGCAAGATATGATGTGATTGCCAAATACGCACCACAGCAGATGGGCGCAGAAGAGATCCGTGCATATCTGGAAGAGAAATTTGCAGATCTTCTTGCGACAAAGAATAAAGGCCAGATCATGAAAACTGTAATGGGTGATCTGAAAGGCAAAGCAGACGGCAAGCTGATCAATCAGGTGGTTGCTGATATCTGCAAATAAATCAGGATAACAAAAAAGAGCTGACATCACAGCTCTTTTTTTAATTGCCGGAAATCCCCAAGGGCCTTCCAGCCGATTTTTACGATCTTTTTAATGTTGATGGAATTGGTGCCGCCCTGCCTTGGTTTAAAAGAAATTTCAATAAACTTCACATGCTTTTTGTAGTATACAAAATAAGTGGTAAGCATGATATTGGGAAGATTGAAATCCGCAGGCATCTTTTTGATGAAATCTGCTGTCTGGTCTGCCTTCATCAGACGAAAAGGAGCATTGGCATCAGAAACACGGATGCCAAAGATCATCCGAAGAAGAAAACATACAGTATTTTCTACAAATTTCCTGGATCTGCCATCGCCCCGCACACTGCGCTGACCGATCACTGCATCATAGCTGTTACGAACTGCCCAGAACTGGTGAAATTCCTCCGGACTAGTCTGCCCGTCAGAATCTGTCTGGAAAATGAAATCTGCCCCGTTTTTGATGGCATAATCATATCCATACAGCAAAGTAGGACCATGTCCTCCATTAGGCTTGGTAAGAGGGGTGAGAAGAGGGCGTGTTTTGGCACAGTCGCACAGGATCTGATAGGTATTGTCCTTGCTGCCGTCATTGATGATCAACAGCCTGGATTCTCCATTGCCATTATATTTTTCCACAACAGGATACCATTCATCAATGGTACGCCGGATATTGGCTTCTTCATTATAAGCCGGGATCACTATAAATAATTTATCCATGAAAGTCTCCTTACAACGTGAAGCGGAACTTCCGCCTGTTTTTGATTTTCCCCTCTTTACAGGATACTATTTTTACAGGAATTTGTAAATACCGGCAGGCATTACAAAGACGGATTATTTATTATCAAGCGATTATTTATAAGACTTACCTGTTATTTATAAGTCATTATTTATAAGAAACCGGAACCCTTTTCAGGACCTCTCCGGTAAGCCATCCGATCAGCAGACCGGTGATCACACCGGACACCAGAAGAGCAGGTGCATAGTACAAAAGACTGGTATTTTCCACAATAGCCATGGCCACAAGCAGCTGTCCTACATTGTGGGTAACGCCTCCGGCTATACTGATGGCAGGAATGGAAAAGTCCGTGAATTTTTTCATAAGTGTCATTACTGTAAGACTGAGAGCTGCACCGGCCAGACTGTAAAGAATGCTGAACATATTTCCAAAAAGAAAACCGATCACCAGAATCCGCACTGCAGACACCAGGGCAGCTTCTTTTAATGAGTACCGTTCCAGAATAAACAGAACACTTAAGTTGGCCAGGCCAAGCTTAATGCCCGGGATCCCGGCAAAAACAGGGATCAGTGTTTCCACGTAGCCAAAGATAATGGCTACAGCTGTAAAAAGCCCCAGATAGGCTGTTTTTTGTTTCATAGCTTGCTTCCTTTCATATAAAGAGAATCATAACATGGGAAAAAAGAAAATGCAACGAAAAGTTAGCATATACAAACATGCATTAGAAAAGATTAACAAAAGTTATGGACATGGAAAAAGAAAGATGATACAATTCCCAGGTTGGAAATATAACAGGTAAAAAGCAAAAGGAGCGTACAGATTTATGAAAAATCAGAATTTTTATATGCGGGTTCTTTGCCTGGTGGTGATCATTGGTGCAGTATTTTTCTATAATTCAAAGACCCAGGAAAAAGAATACCAGAAGCAGAATGAGGAACTGACCAAGCGGGTGGATGCACTGGAAAAGCAGCAGCAGGAAATCCTTACAGCGCTTCAGGAAAACTATGATGCACAGGAAAAAGCAAAGGCAGAAAGCAAAAAGCAGGAAGCTGAAGCAGTAAAAAATGAAGAAAGCACAGACGCTGAAGGCACAGATAATACAGATGATACAAAAGATACAGATGATACAAAGAATGCAGATGGCACAGAAGATGCAGATTCTGCAGAAGCAGACAGCGCAGATAATGTATATAAAGACGGAACCTATACAGGAGACGGCCAGGGATTTGGCGGTAATATCCAGGTGCAGATCACTATTTCGGATGATACATTAACCGATATCCAGGTAGTCAGTGCAGAGAAAGAAGACAGCGCATATTTGTCTCAGGGGAAAGCAGTGATCGACCGTATCCTGGAGGCACAGAGTACAGATGTAGACACTGTATCCGGTGCGACTTTCAGCTCAACCGGTATTTTAATGGCAGTGGAGGATGCCCTTGGAAAGGCGGAAAATAAATGAAAAAGCGAATGAGAAAAACACGGCTGATCCGGGCCGGGATACAGCTTCTGTTTTTTATCCTGGCACCATCTCTTTTTTCTACAGCATTTGCAGGAGTTAAATCCATATTCAATTCCATTTCACAGGGAACACCGGTAGAGTGGAATTCCTTTCTTGATATCACCGGGATCCTGGTGCTTGTAACCATTTTATTCGGACGTCATTTCTGTGGCTACGCATGTGCCTTCGGAAGTCTTGGAGATGCCTTATATGAAGCTTTTTCCTGGTTCTGGACAAAGGCCCTTCACAGGAAAAAGAAACCTGCTTATCCGGAAAAGGCAGTACATTTTATGCAGAAGATCAAATATGTGATCCTGGCAGCTATCTTGCTGGCCTGTGCTACAGGAGTGTACGGAAAGCTTCAGGGCAGCAGCCCATGGGATGTATTTTCCATGCTCCGTGCCGGAAGACTGCCTGGAGCATCCTATAAGACTGGAATCATCCTTCTTATCCTGATCATGGTGGGAATGTGCACCCAGGAACGGTTTTTCTGCCAATTCCTTTGCCCAATGGGGGCTGTTTTTGCCATTCTTCCTATTGTACCTGGAGCACTTCTGAAAAGAGACAGGGAGAACTGTCCGCAGAAATGTGGAGCCTGCAAAAAAAGATGCCCTGCACATCTGGACATTGACGGTGATACATCCAGATCCGGGGAATGTATCTGCTGTCATGCCTGCCAGGCCATTTGTCCAAAGCAGAATATCCATACAGGAGAGGCATAACAGCTGCTTGTATACATTATAAAATGTTATGGAACCCCTGTGGCAGGACATGGTTGACGAATTTTTATAAACGATGGTTAGAAACAACTGATATGTGTTCTAATTGATAAAAAATGTTAGATAAGACTGATTAAAAAAATTGACATTTTTTTCTATGTAATATTATACTAACTAAGCATGATTAGAAAAGACTAACAAAAGTAGGAAAAATCATGGTACATGTAAAAGAAATAAATACAAAAGAGATAAATCGAGAAGAAATAAATAAGAAAGAAATAACCCGAAAAGAAAATCTTTACGGAAAACACAGGAAATTCTTGCTTGCGGCAGTATGTGCAGCCGGGACGATTGCCCTCTGTCAGACTGCATATGCCGCAGAGCCTGAATTATATACAGCAACCGATCTGGCCATGGATACGGTAGTTACAGAAAGTATTTATACTACCGGGGAAGATGTGACCGGGGAGATCGGCTCCCTGCTTCGGGAGATTGAAAGCAGCTGGCTTTCCTGGACTCAGGAAGATTCCATGATCGCCAGGATCAATGCAAGTGAAGGGCAGACCACAGAAGTACCGGATCAGCTGGCTTCTTATCTGGAGAAAGTGATGCAGTTAAGTGAGAACAGTAACGGCGCACTGGATCCGACCCTTGGAAAAGTGATCCGTCTGTGGGATATTGGCGGTGAGAATCCCCATATTCCGGATGAAGATGAACTGAACCAGCTTCTGGCACAGACCGGTTATGAGAAAGTCCATCTGGAGGGAAACAAGATCACTCTGGATGAAGGCTGTACCCTGGATCTTGGGGCGGTTGGAAAAGGAATCGGCTGTGCAGAGCTTACAGATTACCTGCAGGAACAGTCGGACATTATAGCCGGTATCATCAATCTTGGTGGCAGCAGCGTGCTTACCTACGGTACAAAGCCGGATGGCAGCCAGTGGCAGATTGCCATTACAGATCCAAGAGATACAGAAGGGGATTATCTGGGAGCGGTTGCCCTGGATGGTGGAAAATTTCTTTCCACATCCGGTGACTATGAAAAGTATTTTATGGAAGACGGAGTCAGATATCATCACATTCTGGATCCTGAAACAGGATATCCGGCAAAAAGTGGTGTATGTTCTGTGACTGTTGTGTGTGATGATGCAGTGGCAGCAGACGGCCTTTCTACAGCCTGTTTTATACTGGGACAGGAGAAGTCACAGGCCCTTCTGGAAAAATACAATGCAGAAGCACTTTTTGTAGATGAAGACCATCATGTGACTATGACAGATGGGATGAAAGATCGGTTCCGTCTTTTAAAGGACAGCTACACAGTAGAAGAGCAGTGAACCGCCTGAAAAACGATAGATACTTCCCGCATACAGGGATGTCTATATAGAGAAAAATATTAAAAACTCAGAGAGGAGAGAGGTTATGCATAAGTGGAATGTATTGAAAAAAACAGCGCCGGTTTTCTTAAGCCTGGCAGTGGCAGCAACCAGCATGCCAACCACAATCCTGGCAGCAGATGCATTTGGTGATGGTACAGTTGTAGAAGCAGAGGACGTTTCTGCAGAGGAAGCACCAGTAGATGAAGACGCAGAAGAGGTGCCGGAGGAAGCTGTGGATGTACCTGAAGAGGTAACAGAGGATGTGGCTTCTGAGGAGGATTCCTTATTTACATCTGAAGAAGAGACAGCAGAGACAGATACTTTAGAGGCAGAAGACGTAGCTGATGAAGGGGAGGTTCAGGTTGCAGGATATACTTATCCATGGGTAAAGGTTGCAGCAGGAGCAACTGCTCCATCCGGATACAGTAAAATTGATGGCTCATCTGTTTACTACAAAGTAGATTCTGCAAACACATACTTCGGATATCACAGCTATTATGGTAAAACAACTTTAAGCTATACAGATTTTTACAAAACAGGATCTTTTGATTCTACAACGTATGACGCTATAACATCTGCCACAACAAGTAAAAACAATATTTTTGATAATGCAGATACAACCACACCGGATGAAAGTGGATATAAGATCCAGGGTGTGAAAAATGTAAGTGTTAAAGTTGCTGATGATGATTATGTAGAAGCAAAGATTCTTGAAGCAGCAGGTGAGCTTCCAGCTGATGGCGTATATCCAAAGGCTGCAGGGATTGTATTAAATGAGGATCCTAAAGCGGAAACAACTCAGTATAAATCCTTAAGCAACAGCGGTACATATGGAAGATGGACAGTTGCAGATGCAGTTACAACAAAGGTAACAGATGCAACAGCAACCCTGGAAACATCTTCACGCTGGGGAGATTATGTGATTAAAGTGAATGAGACAAGTACCAAGTATCTCCGTAACTCCAGACAGGGAGATTTTGCAGTAGCTGCCAATGTACAGGGTGTGATCCTAAAAACAAAGAGCGGCCAGAGTGTAGGCCTTCGTCATTTGTATGAAATCTGGGTACAGCCTTATGAACTGGCATTTTCCAAAGATGCAGGCCTTCAGGGAGAAACTGTTACAGAGATCACATATATTGTTCCGGAAGGAAGATATGTATATACGTTAGCTAATGGTGGCGTATATATAAAGAAACAGGCTACAGATGCTATGAAAGAGGCTGTTACAGCATCTTTTGAAAATAAGAACACTGTAAAGGTAACAGGTCTGGACAAATTCAAAAATCCAAAGGTTTCTGTTTACTATGTAACTGGTTCCGGAAGAAATTCAAAGACTACTTACATGGCAGAGGAAACAGCAGTTACAGCTGGCGAGGATGGATCTGCAACAGTAACCTTTGCAGATGAGAAGATCGCACAGGCTGGCAAAGAGTACACCGTAAAAGTGACCAGTGATGATTATGCTGACCTTACAACTACAGCTATAAGATCTGAATCTGATGAATGGAGTTATATGTATGTAGGTCTTACCTGGTCTGAATACTGGGCAAACGAAGGGGTCTACATGGCAGGAAGCACTGAGACATATCCAGAGACAGATGACAAGGATGAGCATGACAGAGGTGCCTTTGATACCGTTACAAGAGCAACTGTAAATCACGGACTTCACAGGGGAAGCTTCCAGTGTACTGCAGTGATCTACACAGAAGACGGAAAAGTATTCCCGATTCAGAGCTGGAGTGCAGATGGCGGTACACTGATCCTTACAGACGGAAGCTCTGTCGGTTACAAAAGAGGTGTTATCACAGACACTGAAGGTTCACATATTCTGAAAGAGTATGATGTATATGGTCTGAAGTATGTGCCTGTAAAAGTAAATAATGATGATCTGGAAACATTCAAAGCAGTTTATGGAAGCAAGATCGTAGAAAACGGTGGAGCAATGAGTGGTGGATTCGGAGAACAAAAGCTGAGTGCTTATACAGCAACTGCTAATGTTACAGAGAATACAAACGGATTAAAGACAGCTGTATTACAGGAGAATGGAAGTTTTGTATTTGGCGCAAGAAACAATGCAGGTACAGAATCCGGTCTTCAGGATCAGGCGTTAAAGACAGCTGAAGGACTGATTACAACTGTAAAGACAGCTGATGGATCCTATGGAGAGTTTTTACGAGTTGACTTTACAGGAAACTATGGTGGTCTGGGGTCATATATGCAGGCAGTACGCTGGGATTACTATGGATCAGGTGATACAGTTCTTGCATCTTATGGAACAAAATTTGCAGCGGATAATTGGATGCATAAAACAAATGGAATCCAGCTTGGTCTGACAAGATCACTTCGCTGCCAGCTTCCGGAAGAAACAGATGGAACCGGTAAATGGGTGATCACAATTTATGCACTTGGATATGCAGATACACAGGCTACTGTAAATGTGACAGATGCCAATATCGTTAAAGTTATGGCTGATGCAACTGCAGAGGAAATCACAGCAGCAACAGCAGCAGTAAATGCAGCAGAGGCTCTTAAAGAAAGTGATTATACAGCAGAGTCCTGGGCTGCTATGCAGACAGAACTTGGTGAATTGAAAGATGCACTTAAAAAAGCAAAACCAAAGGCTCCGGTATTAAATGAAGGTATTGAACATTTAAATGCAGCAATTGCAGCACTTGTAAAGGCTCCGGCACCTACAGAAACACCGGCACAGCCAACTGTAACACCTGCACCTACTGTAGCACCAACAGAGGCACCAACACCTACAGAAGCAGTGAAACCTTCTCTTACTGTTAAGAAAGCGACTCTTAACCTGAAAGCGAAAAAGTCTGCAACTATTGTACCGGTACTTACAGGTATCAGCGGAAAAGTAAGCTATACAACAAGCAACAAGAAAGTTGCCACTGTAAATTCCAAGGGTAAAGTTACAGCTAAGAAAACAGGTAAAGCAGTGATCACTGTTAAGTGTGGTAACTATAAGACAAAAGTAACTGTTTATGTAAATGAAACTCTGAAGCTGAAGAAGTCTTCTGCAGTGATCAAAATAAAAGGAAAAACTTCTATTAAGGCAACCACAAACATTTCCGGCAAGATCACATATACTTCCAGCAATAAGAAGATTGCAACCGTTACATCCAAGGGTGTTGTAAAAGGCATCAAAAAAGGAAAAGCAACCATTACAGTAAAATGCAATGGTGTATCTAAGAAATTTAAGGTGACAGTAAAATAATATGAGTAATAAATACAGCCATTGGGGGAAGCTTGCACCAGCGGCAGTTGTACTGGCAGCCATGCTTGCAGCCGGAAAGGGTGATGAAGCCCTTTCCGGTCAGGAAGCTGCACAGACGCAGATCGTTGAAGCTTCCCAGCTTGGAAAGCTTCTGTCTGTGAATACGATTTCTACGGAAAAAGGTTCCCAGACAGCGGTCCAGGAAACAAAGGCCGTTTCTGAAACCGAAACCAAAAAGAGCCAGACAGGCACCAAAAGCAAGTCCGGCACAGCAAATAAAAAGAGGAATAGTATTAAGAAGGCCAGTCATACAAGACCGGCCTCTTCCTCGTCTGGGGCATCAGCCGGAGGCGGGATGGGAACTACCCAGACGCCTACCACAGCTGTTCCGGCAGACGGTTATCAGGACGGCACTTATACAGGAAACGGCACCGGTTTCGGTGGGCAGATTTCCGTACAGGTTACAGTTGCAGGAGGAAAGATCACAGCTGTGAATATCGTCAGTGCATCTGGGGAGACAGGAAGTTATCTTTCCAAAGCACAGGGTGTAGTCAGCAAGATCCTTTCTGCCCAGAATCCAAATGTGGATGCAGTAAGCGGAGCCACTTATTCTTCTAACGGGATCATTTCTGCTGTCCAGAACGCTCTTTCCAAGGCAGGGAAAAGCAGTTCCGGTCCAGAAAGTACTACAGAGGAAGAAGAAAATCTCAGCGAAAAAGAAATGAAAAGGAACCTGTCACAGGTTCTGGAAGGAATCGATCAGGGAGCAGCAGACGGCTATGAAGACGGTACTTATCAGGGAAGCTCCCAGGGCTTTAACGGGATCGTAACGGTGACTGTTCGTATTACAGATGGTAAGATTACCCAAATCATTTCCAGTCACAAGGATACACCAAGATTCTTCCAGAAGGCATGGGAGGGTATCCAGCCGAAGATCCTGGAAAACCAATCTTTGCAGGGTGTGGACGCAGTCAGTGGAGCCACCTATTCTTCCGCAGGGATCATTGGAGCAGTAAATGAAGCTCTTAGCAAAGCAAGAAAAAAAGTGGAAGTTCCTTCACAGACGGTGACAGTGCCGGAGGATGTTCCGCTTACCCAGCCTGAGCAGGATAATCCGAAGCCAACAGCCACACCAGAGCCGACGGCAATACCAACACCTACTCCGGCACCAGAAAATCCGGAGGTTACACCAGGAGCGGAAGTAACGCCGACTCCGGCCATTCTTTATAAGGATGGTAACTATACAGGCCAGTCCTATGGATACAGCGGCATTGTAACAGTAACGGTAACGGTTTCAGGAGGCAGGATCACAGCCATAAGCCAGACCAACAGTGATTCCAGGGAATATTTCAGCGATGCATGGGAAAGCATTTACCCACAGATTCTTTCTAAGCAGGAGGCAGAAGGAATTGACACAGTCAGTGGGGCTACTTTTTCATCAGAAGGTATCTTGGATGCAGTTAAGGCGGCCCTTGCCCAGGCAAAATGAATTTCATTATCTGCTTTTCCATCTTGAATATTCTGGAAAAAGAATTTACAATAAATCCAGATATACTTTTGGGGAAAGGGAGATATCAAAATGAGAATCACTGCAAAGATGAAGAAGACAGCGCTGTGGCTTCTGGCTGCAGCGTCTGTTTGGGCGTCTGTCTGCCAATGCAGGTAAAAGCCCAGGAAGAAACTGTTCAGACAGAGGCAGATGCTTCTGTAACATCGGCAGCAGTCCAAAAGAAACAGGGACTGGTACGGGAAGGCAGGAATTACTGCTATTACGTAAAAGGCCAGAAGGTACGCAGAGCGTGGAAAAAGATCCGGGGAAGGAAATACTACTTCGGAAATAATGGAAATGCAGTAACCGGCTCTGTACAGATCAAAGGCACCTATTACATTTTCAATGAAAAGGGTCAGCTTCACTAAGAACGGATATGCCAGAGACGATATTAACACCAGGCTTAAGATGAAGTGTATGGAAGTGATAGGCAAAGTGACCACGCCATCTGCTTCCATCAATACAAAGCTGAGACAGTGCTGGTATTATCTGAACACCATCCGTTTCCAGTCAAATAAATTTCCGGACACAACCCAGAAGAACTGGCCTAAATACTGTGCCTACGATCTTCTGGATACTATGTGCGGCAATTGCTATGGCTTCGCCAATGCCTTTGCAGCCCTTGCAAAGGAACTGGGATATAAGCCCTATGTGATCGAGCTTCCCATGACTCATTGCTGGGTTCTGATCAACGGAGGATACTGGGATAATATGGGGAATAAGATGGGTGTACCTAATTCACCCAACCGGTATAATTCCAATCAGATTTACAAATTCTAAAGAAAAATGGCCGTGGCGTCTTGCCATAAAATGATAAGAAAATATAAGAAAGTATAAGAAAGTATAAGAAAAGGTGTGATCTTGAAGATGAGGTCACACCTTTTTTGCTGCATTTATCCAAGGCTTACATCCAGGATCATCATCAGGATGAATCCGCAGGCAAATGCCACAGTTCCTGTATTGGTATGCTCACCTTCTGACATCTCCGGGATCAGTTCTTCCACTACCACATACATCATAGCGCCTGCTGCAAAACTAAGTAAATAGGGAAGAAATGGTGTGATAAATCTGGTACACAAAATGGTAAGAAATGCGCCTATAGGCTCTACTACACCGGATAATAGCCCGTGCCAGAAGGCTTTTCCTTTCGTTTCTCCTTCTGAGCGCAGCGGCATGGAAATAATGGCTCCCTCCGGGAAATTCTGTATGGCAATTCCAAGGGCAAGAGCCAGTGCGGCAGTTGCGGTAATCTTTTCATTTCCGGTAAGCCAGCCTGCATAGACAATCCCCACGGCCATTCCTTCAGGAATATTATGCAGGGTAACTGCAAGTACAAGCATGGTAGTACGCTTCAACTTCAGCCTGGGGCCTTCCGCCTGGTCTGTTCCCATGTGCAGATGGGGGATTACATGATCCAGCAACAAAAGAAACAACATTCCCACTGCAAAACCTGCGGCTGCCGGAATGAAAGCAAGTTTCCCCATATGCTCAGACTGTTCGATTGCCGGGATCAAAAGGCTCCACACAGAAGCGGCCATCATTACTCCTGCTGCAAAACCTCCTAAGATCTTCTGTACCAATGGATTCATTTCTCCTCGCATGAAAAACACGCAGGCTGCTCCCAGCACAGTACCTGCAAAAGGGATCAGGATTCCTGCAAACACCTCCATATTCATAATTTATTCCCCTTTCTCAAATTTATACTTGTCAGTAAGTTAGTATATTCTAACTATTTTTATTATATGTAATACAGTTTGTACTGTCAATAAATATATGTTTGTTTATGAATACATTTTTGTTTAAAACCAGGATATCGTAAAAAAGTTGTATCAGATATGGAAAATGACACTAATTGAGAAAAAAAATCAATTGGTGCCATTTTCTTTTTGGGAGAAAAGCAGTAGAATAATTAAAGTTAGATATTTCTAACAAAAAAGAAGGAAGGAGATTCCCCAGGGGAAGAAAAAGAGTTTATGTTTTTGGAAATACATGGTTTGAAGAAAAGTTTTGGAGATGGAGAAAGCAGGACGGAGGTTCTGCGTGGAATTGATTTCGCCGTTGAAAAAGGGGAAATCTGTGTACTGTTGGGACCCTCCGGTTCCGGGAAATCTACATTGTTGAACATCATTGGGGGAATTGATGACGCGGATGAAGGATATATTTCCATCGAAGGCGAAAAGACTGCAGACATGAATGAAAAGACTCTTACAAAATACAGAAGGAAGCATCTGGGATATGTATTTCAGATGTATAATCTGATCCCCAACCTGAATGTAAAAGAAAATGTGGAGGTTGGAGCGTACTTAAGTGATAAGGCCCTGGATATTGATGACCTTTTGAAGACACTGGGACTTTATGAACACAGACATAAGCTGCCTAACCAGCTTTCCGGCGGACAGCAGCAGAGGACTGCTATTGGAAGAGCCATTGTAAAGAATCCGGATATCCTGCTTTGCGACGAGCCTACCGGTGCCCTGGATTACAATACCTCAAAGGAGATCCTGAAGCTGATCCAGGAGGTGAACCAGAAATACGGAAATACCGTGATCATGGTAACACATAATGATGCCATCAAGAATATGGCTGACCGTGTGATCAAGTTAAGGGATGGTCAGATCCGGAAAAACTATGTGAATGAAACCAAGATCTCTGCAGAAGATCTTGACTGGTAAGGCGGTGAAATGATGAAAAATCCATTATTTAAACGTCTTCCCAAAGAGTTAAAGGCAGATCTGGGAAAATACCTGGTGATCTTTCTTTTTATGACACTGACCATCGGTTTTGTATCAGGATTTCTGGTGGCTGGATCCAGTATGTCAGCTGCTTATGATGAAAGCTTTGAAAAATATAATATAGAAGACGGGAACTTTACCCTGTCCTCGAAGGCTTCAAAGGTTCAGCTGGAAAGGCTGGAAAAAGAGGGGGTCAAGATCGAAGAAAGCTTCTATGTAGAAGAGAATGCAGACTCAGATTCTGATGGAAAAACAGATGCAACCATGAGGATCTACAAGAACCGGACAGACATGGATCTGATCTGCCTGATGAAAGGAGAGCTTCCAAAGGCAGATGATGAGATCGCCATTGACCGTATGTATGCAGATAATAATAATCTGTCTGTCGGGGACTCCATGAAGATCGCCGGCAAAGACATGAAGATCACAGGACTGGTAGCCCTGTCTGATTACAGCTGTCTTTTCTCTGATAACAGCGATATGATGTTTGATGCTGTAAAGTTCGGCGTTGCCATTATGACAGATTCCGGGTTTGACAGTCTGGGAACTACCCATCTCAGCTACCGGTATTCCTGGCAGTATGATAAGACACCTGAAAACGAAACAGAAGAAAAAAATATGTCTGAGGACTTTATGAAGACCCTTGCCAGAACTGTTTCTCTTACCGATTATATTCCGCAGTATGCCAACCAGGCCATCCATTTTGCAGGGGATGATATTGGTGGCGACCAGACCATGGTGGAGGTACTGCTGTATATCCTGATCGTGATCATGGCCTTTGTGTTTGCCGTTACCACTAATAATACCATTACAAAAGAAGCGAATGTGATCGGTACGTTACGTGCTTCCGGTTATACCAGGGGAGAGCTTCTGAAACACTATATTGCACTGCCAATCCTTGTAACACTGGCGGCTGCAGTGATCGGTAACATTCTTGGTTATACCTATTTTAAGGATATCTGTGCAGATATGTATTACGGAAGCTACAGCCTTCCTACTTATGTGACAAGATGGAACGGACAGGCATTTGTACTTACCACAGTAGTACCCATCGTGTTGATGTTGGTGATCAATATTGTGCTGATCTACAGGAAACTGACCCTTTCTCCACTTAAATTCCTTCGCAGGGATTTAAGCAGATCCAAAAAGAAAAAGGCAGTGCGCCTGCCTGCATTCAGCTTTATGAACCGGTTCCGTATCCGCATTATCCTGCAGAATAAATCCGGTTATATTACCCTGTTTATTGGAATTTTGTTTGCAAATATCATGCTTTTGTTTGGTATGATGATGAGTCCTCTTCTTTCCAATTACCAGAAGAAGATCGTAGATAATATGGTTGCAAAGTATCAGTATATGCTGAATGTGCCTGAGGATGAAGAGGATGAAGAAGAGGCGGCAGATTCAGAAGAAAACAAGTCTACATTGATGGCAGTTTTGCAGAAAATGCTTACCCCTTCCCTGGATACAAAGACAGAAGGAGCAGAGAAATTCTGTGCTTATTCCCTGAAAAATATGCCAAAAAACCGTGATGGGGAGAGTATTACCGTATACGGTATCCAGGATGACAGCCAGTATGTAGATCTTGATTTTAAGGATGAGGGCGTATATCTGTCTGACGGATTTGCTGAAAAATATAATATTCACACAGGGGATGAATTAACATTAAAAGAGCCTTATGAAGACGACACCTATACCTTTACGGTAGCAGGAACCTATGATTATCCGGCTGCACTGGCAGTGTTCATGCCTATTCAGGAGTACAGGGAAACCTTTGATAGATCAGAAGATTATTTCAACGGATATTTCTCAAATGAGGAGATCAAAGACATTGATGAGAGGTATATTGCCACAACGATCACAGAGGATGACCTGACCAAGGTATCCAGACAGCTGACGGTATCTATGGGAAGTCTGTTTTATCTGATCAATGTATTTTCTATTGCACTCTTTGCAATCCTGATCTATCTGCTTACAAGACTGATCATAGAAAAGAACACGGCATCCATATCCATGGTAAAGATCCTGGGCTATGAGAATAAAGAGATCATAAGCCTGTATCTTACCTCAACCACCTGGGTAGTGATTTTCTCCATTGCCCTCAGTCTGGCAGCAGCTACGTGGATCATGACTCTGATCTATAAGGTGATGATGATGGATTTCAGTGGCTGGCTGACCCTGTATATAGAGCCAATAATCTATCCGGAAATGGCTGTAATGGGACTGGCAGTTTATGGCGTTGTGGCAGCAATGCAGTACAGAAAAATAAAGAAGATCCCTATGGATCAGGCCTTGAAAAATGTGGAATAAACTGTAAAATAGAGCTGTAAAAACAGCTGCTTTCAAGTTGATAAAAACAATAAAATAAGACAATAAAAGCAGCTGTCAAACAGCTGATAAAAAGCAATAAAATAAGACAATAAAAACAGCAGATAATTGCAGAAAAGAGGAAAGAATATGATACAGATCACTATGAAAATCGATGGTATGCAGTGCGGGATGTGTGAGTCCCATATCAATGATTCTATCCGCAGGGCTTTCCCTGTAAAAAAGGTTACATCCTCCCACACAAAAGGAGAAACTGTGATCGTTACAGAAGAGGATATTCCAGAGGATAAACTGAAGGCTGTGATCAAAGAAACAGGCTACGAGTTTAAGGGAATGGAAAAGGCACCGTATGAGAAGAAAGGGTTCTTTTCCGGATTGTGGAAGAAATAAAAATGAGAGTGAAAGAAATAAGCCTCTGTTTATCTTGACAGGAAAGGGGGAATAGTGTTACCTTTATCCCGTTGAATTAATTAAATACGGAAGCTGACGAGGTGTAAAAGAATGCAGGAAATGAAGCCAATTAAAGAAGGTAAGGTACGGGAAATTTATGACAATGGGGACAGCCTGATCATGGTTGCCACAGACCGTATCAGTTGCTTTGATGTGATCCTTAATAATGAAGTTACCAATAAGGGCAAGGTGCTTACTCAGATGTCCAAATTCTGGTTTGACCTTACCAAGGATATTCTTCCAAATCACATGATCTCTACAGATGTGAATGATATGCCTGAATTTTTCAGACAGGAGAAATATGACGGTAAGAGCATGATGTGCAAGAAGCTGGAAATGCTTCCGTTGGAGTGCATTGTCCGGGGTTATATTACAGGAAGCGGCTGGGCAAGCTATAAGGAGAACGGCAAGGTTTGCGGGATCAGCCTGCCGGAAGGACTGAAAGAGTCTGACAAACTGCCAGAGCCTATTTATACACCGTCTACAAAAGCTGAGATCGGTGATCATGATGAGAATATTTCTTTTGAGCAGAGTATTGATCATCTGGAGAAATATTATCCTGGCAAAGGTAAGGAGTATGCAGAGAAACTCCGCGACCTGACCATTGCACTTTATAAGAAATGTGCAGAGTATGCCCTGGAAAAAGGTATCATCATTGCTGATACCAAGTTTGAGTTTGGACTTGATGAGAATGGCAACATCACTCTTGGTGATGGGCTACGAGGCCGGCCACGGACAGCCGTCCTTTGACAAACAGTTTGCCAGAGACTGGCTGAAGGCTAATCCTGACAATAACTGGACTCTGCCACAGGAGATCGTGGATAAGACCATCAAGAAATACCTGCAGAGCTACAAGATGCTTACAGGCAAAGAACTGGACTGATCTGCGGAACACTGGCTGATGTGGGGATGGCCGGTGGATCATTCACTGTCATTTAATCAAATAAAATATAAAAAAGAGAGGGATGAATGAAATGGATTATGCAAAAGAATCATTAAAGATGCACTATGACCTTAAAGGAAAGATCGAGATCAAATGCCGTGCTGCAGTAGACTCCAAGGATGCGTTAAGTCTTGCTTATACACCAGGTGTTGCACAGCCTTGTCTGGAGATCCAGAAGGACATTGATAAGAGCTATGAGCTTACCAGACGCTGGAATACAGTTGCTGTTGTGACAGATGGTACTGCAGTTTTAGGCCTTGGGGATATCGGACCAGAGGCTGGTATGCCGGTTATGGAGGGTAAATGCGTACTGTTTAAAGCATTTGGAGATGTAGATGCCATTCCATTATGTGTACGCAGCAAGAATGTGGATGATATTGTTGAGACTGTACGCCTTCTGGCAGGCAGCTTTGGCGGTGTAAACCTTGAGGATATTTCCGCACCAAGATGCTTCGAGATCGAGAAGAAGCTGAAAGAGTGCTGCGATATTCCGATTTTCCATGACGACCAGCATGGTACAGCAGTGATCACTCTGGCTGGTGTGATCAATGCACTGAAGGTAGTTGGCAAAAAGATCGAAGATATTAAGATCGTTACATCAGGCGCTGGTGCAGCAGGTATTGCTATCATCAAACTGCTGATTTCCATGGGCCTTAAGAATGTTATCATGACAGACCGTAAAGGCGCTATCTATGAAGGCAGAGAAGGCCTGAACCCGATCAAAGAAGAGATGGCGAAGATCACAAATGCAGCCCATGAGAAAGGAACTCTTGCAGAGGTGATCAAGGGCGCAGATGTATTTATCGGTGTGTCTGCTCCGGGAACACTTACTCCGGATATGGTGCGTACCATGGCAAAGGATCCGATCATTTTTGCATGTGCCAACCCAACACCTGAGATCTTCCCGGATGAGGCGAAGACAGCAGGTGCAGCTGTTGTTTCCACAGGGCGTTCCGATTACCCGAACCAGGTAAATAACGTACTTTGCTTCCCTGGTATCTTCCGTGGAGCACTGGATGTACGTGCATCTGATATCAATGATGAGATGAAGATCGCCGCAGCTTATGCTATCGCAGGGCTGGTAAGCGATGAAGAACTGAATCCGGACTACATCCTTCCGGCAGCTTTTGATCCACGTGTAAAGGATGCGGTTGCAAAAGCAACTGCAGAGGCTGCTATTAAAAGCGGTGTTGCAAGGATCAAATAAGATTCCAGAAACAATAAAATGATATTTTAAGGGGCTGTCGCAGGCTTATGCGGCAGCCTTTTTGCGCCTGAAACATACACGGAAAACTTGCGCTGAAGGTTTACAATGTGAGGAGAAACTTCCTATTAATATAGAAAGCTAATTTTTGTGAGAAAAAAATTAAAAAAGTTGTTGACTACTAAAGAATATTAGAATATACTAATCGACGTAAGTAAGAAATAATATTTAATAGAGACTACTATAACAATGGGAAGGGAGAGTGAAATGATGCCTTTATCTATGGTAAATGAAGGGGAGCCGAATGTGATCAAGAAGGTCGGTGGAAAAGAAGAGACACGCAAATTCCTGGAGAACCTTGGCTTTGTAGTCGGAGGTACAGTAACGGTTGTTTCCGAGAATGACGGAAATCTGATCGTAAATGTGAAAGATTCACGTGTAGCGATTGGAAAGGATATGGCCAACAGGATCATGGTTTAATGCCATACACCATCAGGAATTTTCAGCCTCCGACAGGTACAGGATCCTGCCGGGGATTGTGAATTTATAAAAAGTTACATATTAATGAAAAGGAGTTTGCTATGAAAACATTACGTCAAGTTGCCGTAGGCCAGACAGTTACTGTTAAAAGGCTCCACGGCGAAGGGCCTGTAAAAAGGCGTATTATGGACATGGGAATCACAAAGGGCGTACAGATCTATGTAAGAAAAGTTGCTCCCCTTGGAGATCCGGTGGAAGTAACAGTCAGAGATTATGAGCTGTCCTTAAGAAAAGCGGACGCTGAGATGATTGAAGTAGAGTAATTTTTTTACATGGCTGTTAGCGAACGCTAATTTATAACTGCCGACCCTAACAAAGGGAAAAAGCTTGAAACGAAACTAAATCAGGAAAGAAAGAGGAGGCATGAAAATGTCGATTAAGATTGCTCTTGCAGGTAACCCGAACTGCGGCAAAACAACATTGTTCAATGCGCTGACAGGATCCAACCAGTTTGTTGGTAACTGGCCGGGCGTAACCGTTGAGAAAAAAGAAGGTCGTTTAAAAGGACACAAAGATGTAATCATCATGGACCTTCCTGGTATTTATTCTCTTTCCCCATACACACTGGAGGAAGTAGTAGCCAGAAATTATCTGATCAATGAAAGACCAGATGCTATCATCAATATCGTTGATGGTACTAACCTTGAAAGAAACCTGTATCTGTCCACTCAGATCATGGAGCTTGGCATTCCGGTTGTTATGGCTGTCAACATGATGGACCTGGTTCAGAAGACAGGAAATAAAATACATATTGACAAATTAAGCAAAAAGCTTGGCTGTGAAGTTGTTGAGATCTCCGCTCTGAAAGGAACCGGTATCACAAAGGCAGCTGAGAAAGCAATCGCAGCTGCACAGAAGAAAGGCAGCGTAACACCTGTTCATGAATTTGCACAGGATGTTGAAGATGTGATCAAGACTGTTGAGTCAAAGCTTACAGGCGTTGTTGCTGATGATCAGAAGCGTTTCTTCGCTATCAAGCTCATCGAGAAAGATAACAAGATCACAGAGCAGATGAAGAGTGTTCCGGATGTATCTGCTGAGGTTAAGGCTCTGGAGGATAAATTTGATGATGATACAGAGAGTATTATCACAAATGAGCGTTATGTATATATTTCTTCCATTATCGGACAGTGCTATACAAAGTCCGCAAAAGGCAAGAAGCTTACAACATCTGATAAGATCGACCGTATTGTGACAAACCGCTGGCTTGCACTTCCGATCTTCGCAGTTGTAATGTTCATCGTATATTATGTATCTGTAACAACTGTTGGTACTATTGTAACTGACTGGACAAACGATGTTCTCTTTGGTGAGATCATTCCTCCGGCAATCGAGTCTGCACTGGAAGCAGTTCACTGTGCTGCATGGCTGCAGGGTCTGATCCTGGATGGTATTGTTGCCGGTGTTGGTGCTGTACTTGGTTTCGTACCGCAGATGCTGGTTCTGTTCTTCTTCCTTGCATTCCTTGAGTCCTGTGGATACATGGCTCGTGTTGCATTCATCATGGACAGAATCTTCCGTAAATTCGGTCTTTCCGGTAAATCTTTCATTCCTATGCTGATCGGTTCCGGATGTGGTGTTCCTGGCGTTATGGCTTCCCGTACTATCGAGAACGACAGAGACCGTAAGATGACCATTATGACAACTACTTTCGTTCCTTGTGGAGCAAAACTTCCGATCATCGCTATGATCGCAGGTGCATTCTTCGGTAACAGCGGATGGGTTGCTACAAGTTCTTACTTCGTAGGTATTGCTGCAATCATCTGCTCTGGTATTATCTTAAAGAAAACAAAAATGTTCGCTGGTGATCCGGCACCATTCGTTATGGAGCTTCCGGCATACCACTGGCCAACAGCTGGTAACATTTTAAGAAGTATGTGGGAGAGAGGCTGGTCCTTCATCAAAAAGGCTGGTACTATCATCCTTCTTTCCACCATCGTTCTGTGGTTCTTAATGGGCTTCGGATGGGAAGGCGGTTCCTTCGGAATGGTAGAGGAACTGAACAACAGTATTCTTGCAAAGATCGGTTCTGCAATCGCATGGATCTTTGGACCTCTGGGCTGGACAAAAGCCGGAGAAGGCTGGAAGATGGCAGTTGCTGCTGTGTCTGGTCTGATCGCAAAAGAGAACGTAGTAGCTACCTTCGGTATGCTGTTCGGATTTGCTGAAGTTGCAGAAGACGGTGCTGAGATCTGGGGCAACCTGGCACAGGTTATGACACCAGTTGCAGCATACGGATTCCTGGTATTCAACCTTCTGTGTGCACCTTGCTTCGCTGCAATGGGAGCTATCAAGAGAGAGATGAATAACAGAAAATGGTTCTGGTTCGCAATCGGATATCAGTGTGGTCTTGCTTATGTAGTTGCACTTTGCATCTATCAGATCGGTACACTGATCACAGCCGGAACATTCGGTATTGGTACAGTTGTTGCTTTCGTACTGGTTGCATTCTTCATTTACATGCTGTTCAGACCATACAAAGAGAGCAATACATTAAATGTAAAGGTAAAAGCCTAATTAGGATAAAAACTTTTACAGACAGTGTTTTACTGAAGCAGAATATTTTACAGGTATGATCAATGACAGCCTGCATCCAACAGGGTGCAGGCTGTTGCTGCATCAGCCAGAGTAACAGGAGGTGAGTTATGGTGGGAGAACGAAAGGAAGAAACCGTAAAGGAGTCCCAGCCATATGAGCGGACAAAAATGCAGAAAGACATGGTGATCCAGAAGCTTCGGGAACAGGGCTGCAGGATTACCAGACAGCGAAGGACGATCCTGGATATTATTCTGGAGGAGGAGTGCTCCTGCTGTAAGGAGATTTATTTTAAGGTTCAGAAAAAAGATAAAAATATCGGCCCGGCAACGATTTACCGTATGGTGAATGTGCTTGAAAATATCGGAGCCATTAGCCGTAAAAATATGTATAAGATCGCAGACTGCAGTACCTGTTGTGAAGAAGAATCCTGCTTTGTGAAATTAAGTGATGACACAGTATGCAGGCTTTCCCCGGGAATGTGGCGGGAAGTGATGAAAGCAGGCCTGAAGGAATGCGGATACATAAAGGAGCAGGAGATCGCCAGTATTGAAATGAGGGCTTGTAAATGCGAAGCATGAAAGAATCACGGGAAGATTATCTTGAAGCGATTCTCATACTGAACAGAAAAAGGCCGGAAGATGTAAGGCCTGTGGATGTAGCCAATTATCTGGAACTGACAAAGCCCAGCGTTACCAGAGCGATGGGGGAACTTGAAAAAGAAGGACACGTAGTGAGAAATGCCAAAGGACGGATCCTTCTTACAGAATCAGGGAAGCGGATCGCAGAAAATGTGTATGAGAAACATTGTGTAATTACAGAACTGTTTCAGAAATGTGCCAGTGTTCCTGAGAAAACCGCAGAGCTGGATGCCTGCAAGGTGGAACATGTGATCAGTGATGAAACATTCCGGGGATTAAAGGAATATTTATCCAGAAATACAGAAAAAGAAGAAAATAAATAAACAAAAATCTAATTGAAAATTTTTCTCAATTAGAAAAAAGTTCTGGACAAGAAAAAAACGGATGCTATACTGATTCTCAAACTTTAAGGAAAGATCAACAGCAGAGACATTCTGACTGTAAAATATAAGGAGGAATTAATTATGGCAGAATTCAATTGGAAGAAATCAGGACTTTTTGCAGCAGGAGTTTTATTTGGCACAGCAGGAATCAAAGCGCTGTCCAGCAAAGATGCGAAGAAATTATACACCAACTGCACAGCAGCTGTTCTTCGTGCAAAAGATTGTGTTATGAAGACTGTTACTACAGTTCAGGAGAACTGCGGTGACATCTACGAAGGTGCAAAGCAGATTAATGATGACCGTGCAGCTGCTGAGGAGGCTTTTGAGGATACAGCAGAAGAAGCAGAGGCAGAGGAGACTGCAGAGGATACATTTAAAGAGGCAGAATAATCTGCGGCAGTCAGGGTACGGCATTTCATATAATACCCGAACAAGATAAGGATATACAGTACAGAATATGGGATTGCCGCTTCTGCCCACAGGGCATAAGTGACAGTCCCTTTTAAAACTTGAAACCGCTTCTTTGGGAAGCGGTAAAGGAGACAGACATGCGTTTTAATATCAAACATGAGATCCGGGGAAGAATCAGGATCCATATTTTCCAGAAACGGATGACTTATCAGCAGGCAGACACCTTGCAGTATTATCTGGAAAATATTGACGGAGTGACAGCTGTAAATGTTTATGATAAGACTTGCGATGCGACCATCAGCTACAAGGGAGACAGGAAGGAGCTTCTTGGTAAGCTTCAGAGTTTCCGTTATGAAAATGTGAAGGTTCCTGCAGCAGTGCTTGACAGCTCCGGCAGGGAATTAAATGAACAGTATAAAGAGAAGCTTGTTAATAAAGTGATCTTCCATTACGCAAGGAAGTTTTTGCTTCCAATGCCTTTTTCTGCTATCTATACAGGTGCAGTATCCGTAAAATATATCTGGAAAGGTCTGAAGACTTTATGGCAGCGTAAGATCGAGGTGCCGGTGCTGGATGCAACAGCCATCAGTGTTTCCATGATCCGGGGAGATTTCACAACAGCAGGTTCTGTCATGTTCCTTCTTGGAATCGGTGAACTTCTGGAAGAGTGGACCCACAAGAAATCCGTAGGAGACCTGGCACGTACCATGTCCCTGAATGTAGGCAAAGTATGGCTGCGCACAGAGGATGGACAGGAAGTTCTTACAGATGCAGATATGATCAAGCCGGGGGATTGTGTAGTGGTACACATGGGTAATGTGATCCCATTTGACGGTACAGTTCTTGAAGGTGAAGCTATGGTGAACCAGGCATCCCTTACAGGTGAGTCTGTTGCCGTGCGCCGTGTATCCGGCAATACTGTATATGCAGGTACAGTTGTGGAAGAAGGCGAGGGTGTATTTACGGTTTCCACAGTAGGAGGCAGCAGCCGTTATGAGAAAATTGCTGCCATGATCGAGGATACAGAGAAGCTGAAATCCGGTCTTGAAAGCAAGGCAGAGCATCTGGCAGACCGTCTGGTTCCATATACGCTTGGCGGCACAGGCCTGGTATATCTTCTTACAAGAAATGCTACCAAGGCTCTGGCTGTACTGATGGTTGACTTCTCCTGCGCCCTGAAGCTGGCAATGCCGATTTCTGTATTGTCTGCTATCCGTGAGGCTAACCGGTACAAGATCATAGTCAAGGGAGGCAAATTCCTGGAGGCTGTAGCAGAGGCTGATACCATTGTATTTGACAAGACAGGCACTCTTACCAAGGCAAAACCAACAGTAGCAAAGGTGATCTCCTTCTGCAAATATAGTGAAGATGAGATGCTTCGTCTGGCTGCCTGTATGGAAGAGCATTTCCCTCATTCTATGGCAAAAGCGGTAGTAAATGCTGCAAAGCAGAAAGGCCTTGATCATGAGGAGATGCATTCCAAGGTAGAATATATCGTAGCTCATGGTATTTCTACATTTGTAAACGGACACAAAACAGTGATCGGAAGCTCTCATTTTGTATTTGAGGATGAGAAATGCACGATCCCACAGGGCATGGAAGAGAAGTTTGAACAGATTCCGGAGGAATATTCACATCTGTATCTTGCCATTGACGGTGAACTGGCTGCAGTGATCTGCATTGAGGATCCGCTGCGTGAGGAAGCACAGGAGGTGATCCGCAAACTGAAAGAAGCCGGATTTACCAAAGTAGTGATGATGACCGGGGACAGTGAGCGTACAGCTGCAGCTGTTGCCAAAAGGGTAGGAGTAGATGAATATTATTCTGAAGTTCTGCCTGAAGACAAGGCCAAATTCGTAGAAAAAGAGAAAGCTGAAGGACGTAAGGTAGTGATGCTGGGCGACGGCATCAATGATTCACCTGCACTTTCAGCTGCAGATGCAGGAATTGCTGTCAGCGAAGGCGCTGAGATCGCCAGAGAAGTAGCGGATATTACCATTGGCATTGACGATCTGTACAGCCTTCTGGCACTGAAGAACATCAGTGATGGACTGATGAAAAGGATCAGGGGTAACTACAGGACTATCGTAGGCTTTAATACAGGACTGATCATCCTGGGTGTGGCAGGTATCCTGCAGCCTACTACTTCTGCCCTTCTTCATAATACCTCCACATTGTTCATCGGTATGAAGAGCATGAAGAACCTTCTTCCAGAATAAAAGTCATATTCTGGCGGAGTTTCAGCCTGGCTGCTGTGAAGGCTGGCCAGCTGCATAATGAGAATTATTATACAATAAGAGACACATCATCTATTGACAAAAAAGCATAAATAAAGTAATCTATTTATGTGGTTAGCAGGTACTAACTGTCAATGGGTTGTGGCCCTTATTTTTTTGCATAGTAGTTAGTTATAACTTATAAAGATTAAGAATAACTTATAACAATTAAAAATAACTAATCATACCATTGAAAAAGTATCGCAGACAGAAAAGGAGGATTCATTTTGGCAGACAATATGGAAAGGTATCTGATTGAACATTGTTCTCCTACACTTGCGTCTGTAAAGGCGGCCAATCTGTTTAATGCAGTGACGGAAGACGGTACAGATCTGACAAAGCAGGTAGAGCAGTGGAATCGTCTGATGAATCCAAAGGGAGTAAAGCTTCTGGTTCTGCGTAACCATGGAAGAAGAGCACTTGTGTATGTATACCGTGAGAAAAAGCTGCAGGAAAAGCTGAACGGTCCGGGAGTGGCAGGCTTCCTGAAAAAGTACGGATATACATCTACAGATGCCGGATATGCACTGAACCGGCTGGTGGAGCGTTTTTCACAGCAGGAAGAATTTCCTCATGAGATCGGGATTTTCCTGGATTATCCTCTTGGGGATGTGATCGGTTTTATTAAAAACAGCGGACAGAATTATAAGTGTGCAGGATGCTGGAAAGTATACTGTAATGAATGTGAAACATTGAAGCTGTTTCATAAATACCGCAAGTGCAGAAATATTTACAGGAATCTGTGGCAGAATGGACGAAGTGTTGTGCAGCTGACTGTAGCCGGTGCCAGTGCCTGAGGGGCTGACCTGGTGAAAAGCATGCTTAACATATAATTAAACTGATATGTAATGAACGTTGTCAAGAGGTAAATCAGGTCACCACAAACTTTTTATTAAATTTTCTGAAGCCATCCTGTAAAGGCTTCGGAGTATCAGTTCCCGGCTTTGGCCAC
>ONBN01000098.1 GCA_900316115.1 uncultured Eubacteriales bacterium | reverse complement strand
CCGGATTTTCCGTCTGTTTCACGCTCCATGCCAGATCCCCTGCACTGTACTTGCAATCCCTTCCAGGAGCAGAATAGTCAAACTGCAGGCTGCCCTTATTATAATGAAGATCCTTTGGAATGGTGAGCGTAATGGTCACATCTGTTGCCTGGCTTCCATTTGATACCAGCTCGTAGTTCTTGGTAGAACTGGAAATCTGCAGCTTGGGCATTACCAGGAAGTTGGCTGTACGCTCTCCTTCAGATACATTATAATAAGTCTTTTCACGGTTGGAAGTATGGATCAGGTCTGTGTTCTTGATACCGATCTCACTGACCAGGGTATACAGAAGCAATGTGTTGCCTCCCACCCATCCCATGGTATGGGTTCCATTTTTCTTAACACCGTTTTTGTATTCTGTTTTCTTGTATCCGTTAAAATAAAACTCACATTTCTGTTTTGTATATTTCAGTACCGGATCCTGGCTTTCTGTCAGGGTGTATTCATAACCATCCGGAAGTGTGTCATCTCCATCGCCATTTCCATAGGCAACGATGCCATCCGCTGTATCATACTGTCTGCTTCGCCAGGTTGCGGAAAACAGAATGGAATCCCGCTTTCCATCATTATAATATCTCTTATAAGTAGGACGATATGTGGTCCATCCTCTTACATCATTGGTAGTACAGTAGGTACCGCCTGTTTTCTCAAATTCCTTGGCCATCTGCATCCTGCTTCTGATATACAGGCTTCTGCCAGTACGGATACAGCAGTCACGGACCTCATACAAAAGTGCCACACACCTGCCGTCCGGATTTCCTTGGGCTGCAAAGTAAGCCTTCAGTTCATCCAGTGAAGTAAAGTAGATCAGATCCTCTTCTGTGTAAGCATCCATATCTGCTTCTCCACCTGAAAGACCATCTGCTGTCTCAGTCTTTGTCCAGTTGGTTCCATCCGGCTTTGCCCCGTATAATACAGTCAGCTTAAAGCTTCTTGTTTTCAGGTTCCCGGAGTAGGACCAGGTAGTAGCAGATTCAGATGTTCCTACAAAGAAAGCATTTGTGCTGTTTGTCCCTGCACTTTTGCCTACCCAGGTCCAGCTGTTGTTGGCATTCATATTCACCTGTCTGTCCAGGATCTTTTCCCCACAGGTAGGGGTATAGGCATCTGAATCAAACTTCTGCAACAGGTTTACTGCTGTAAGATAATTGAATTCCAGCAGGTTGTCAACCTGAGGATCAAATTCTTCCGGCGGGATGTAATGAGGATCCGTCTTTTCATCTGTATAATACTCCTGGCTACTGAAGGATACATCTGCATCAATGTATACCTGGCTTCCCAAAGGCGTGGATCCTGTTCCTTCTGTCCGGCTGATATAGTCCGAACCATTGTCCTTGCTGAAATAATTGTTCTTACCTATACTGTCGCTGTTTCCATCTCCACCGTATATATAAAGTCCGGTGCTGTGGTTCAGGTAATTGTCCAGGTAAGTCATTTCATTTACTGCATGCTTCTGGTAATCTTCTCCAAAGAAGCCTTCCATCACATCATAGCCTTTTTCCGTTGACTCAGGAGTAAGTCCTGTAATGCAGTGGATATCCAGATCAGAAGCAGCACACTCCATATTGATCTCCAGATAACCGCTTTCTCCCTCAACGGTTGCTTTGTCAAATGGATACAGCACCTGTACATATCCGGCTGAGAAGGAATTAATATATCCGTTCCCGCCTATCTGACTGTTCCATGTACCATTGGCTGTAGCAGATGGTCCGGAGGAGGCAACACTGTAATTGCTTACTGTAAAATGAAGAGTCAGACGCTTGTCACCTGTCTCATTCCGCTGCTTTTGCGTTCCTTTCCAGAAGCCACCGCTGTAACAGCCGGAGTTGTTATTCCCTGTATTATAAGGAGCAGCATCCCAGCCATAGGTAGTGGTCTTTGTATAATCGTCCTCATCATTCCAGTCTACATTGATGGTGTTTTCCTCATCTGTAAAGCTGGTACCCGTGTCACCGCTTTCATTTGCTTTATAAGCCCATGCATATGGTGCTGAATTATCGCCAAGTGTGGAGCCGTTCAACACCAGTTCTCCGCCAAAGCTTACGTCAAACTGGATATCCCCGGAAGGCACCTGAATGCCCCGCATTCCTTTGTTGGTCTTGTTATTGTACAGCTGCAGGGTAAGGCCATATCCAAGCATGGTTCCATACACAATGTTTGATGTGTCTTCACCAGCATCCTGCGCCTTCTTTACTTCTTCCTCAGTAGTCTCCACACCGTTTTTCATATCAAAATAACTGGTATAGGCAAGCTGGGAATTTCTCCGAAGAAGCACATTATATCTTAGTGCGGCTGATACAGTCAGGGTTTTGGAACTGCAGGATTTTGGATTCTGTTCGTTTTCCTCATTTCCTCCTACCCAGGCAGTAAAGGAAGGCTTGATCAGATCGCCGTTATTCATACCCTTCACACTGATGGAAAGAGTACGGTAAACAGTTCCTCCTTTATTTTCTTCCAGTTCCCAGTATCCTCTTAAATACTGTACATAGCTGCCATCCGCCTGTTTCTGTTCATAAATATAATAGTATTTCATATTCATGTCGTAGAAAGAAGCAAGGCTCATCTGTCACAGATGGAGTATCTCCGTTATCCTCTCCATCTCCATCCTGCCCGTCACTCTTAGTATCTTCCAGTGTGAACCGAAGGTCGTATTTCACAGTATCAAAGCTTCTCACCACTCCATTGGTATAGGAGCTGTCATTTCCCGGGCTCCACAAAACAGCCTGATCTCTTTCATACCACACGCCATTGTGGCAGATCATCTTCAGGATCTCATCATTATACAGATAATGATGACGCTGTGCCATCTGCTCCTCGGTTTCATCCTCTTTGACTTCGTCCGGGGATTCGTAGGTCTGGCTGTCCTCTTCCTCCAGAAGCTGCTGTGCTGTCTTCTCGTCTCCTGCACATTCTGTATCAAAAATACCGCCGCCGTCGGAAGTACCGTCTTCATTCTTGGTTGTCTTCACAGCAATGGAGTCTACCTTTACCGTACTTTCCGGTCCCTGCACTTCTGCTTCATTATATGTGATAGCCGTCAGCTTCAGGTTATTACTCTGGTCAATCCCTCCGGTAATATAGTACCCATTGGTTACGTCTGTGCCTTCCAGCTGATTTCCTCTGTAAGCATCATTTTTCCATGCATTATACTTTGTGGCGTTGCCGTTCTCATCCGTCATGGCCACTGCCTGGATCAATGTGACAGCCGGCTTCTGGTTTACACTTACATTTTCGTATTTGCCGGTTCCCTCATAAAGGGAATAGATGTCATTGCCAGTTCCGTCGTCTGTGGATTTATTCTCACAGATCAGGCCGCCTGACATAACAAAGGTTCCTGCATTGGCAGTCTGTGGATTCTGTGCAAGGCCGCCACCTTTCTCAGCCTGGTTGCCGATGATGGTGCCGCCTACCATCTTGATCTTTCCTGTAGTCTGGTAAATAGCACCGCCATACACTGCCTTGTTCCCGGTAATACGGGTGCCCTCAAATATACTCAGCTGGCCTTCATTATAAACAGCACCGCCGTTTGCAGTAGCCGTATTATCAGAAATCAGGATATTTCCCATCTGCACACTGGCTGCGCTTGCTATATAAACCGCACCGCCATACGTAGCCCTGTTTCCTGTGATCTGGCCGCCTTCAAAACTACCTTTACCGCCATTCAGGAAAATCATTCCTCTGGCATAGGCCACATTATCTGTAATAGATCCTCCGCTGATACGGAAAGTACCACCAGCGCTGTAAATGACACCATAACCGCTGTTCGCTATATTATTCCGGATGGTACCGCCTCTCATTTCAAAAAGACTGCTTCCTGTCCCTATATAAACAGCAGCTCCATAGGTTGCATTACACTCATTAATGGACGCTGTCTTATCCAGAATAAATGTACCACCATTCACAGCCACTCCTGCACCACCACAGCTGTTCTGATTCACAGGTGCTGAACACAGGCTGATCTGTCCGCTTTCCATAGTCACACGACCTCCGGACAGTACCAGAACCCCACCGCCCAGCTTTCTGGTGCTGCCTGTAATGGTTCCTGTACCCTCTCCCGGATCCAGACCTTCTGTCTTCTCATCAATGATCTGCAGTTCACCGGCACAGGTGACAGCTGTATCTGTTCCCATGAGCCTGTGCCCGTTCAGATTCAGCACTGCACTTACTTCACCAGGAACCGTAATGCTTTCATTAATATCCTTTATCAGGAAGATCTGGGGAGCTGCATCCTGATACTTTCCTGCTTTTACGGCATCTACTGCTGACTGAAGGGATGTGTATGCATCGTAGCCCCCTGCTTCATTTTCGATCTTTGCCACAGGCACCAGTGAATCATATTTAAGTGTAAGACAGCAGGATGCTGTTACCGGATTATAAGCAATAGGATCTGTAATGGATGTTTTTTTCGTTTCATTGTACCAGCAGTTTCCTTTTTTATCCTCATCTGCCCCAAACATATCTGCTGCCGCAAACAGCTGGATCATAGAGTTTTTCCAGGATTTATCATAGCCTGCGTAAACATCCCTGCCGTAACCGGCCTGATTCCCATACAGCTTGCCTGTGCTTCCGGTTTCTGCTGACTTCTCTATTACAAATTGTCCCATCACTGCAGAAACCCATACGCCGCCACCATTGGTTGCCTTATTATTACTGGTCAGACCTCCGTCCATGATAAGGGCTGTATTTTCACCAACTCCCACACCGCCACCTTGGGGTGCCTTGTTATGGATGATCTGCACATTTCCTGTGATCTGTACTTTTCGTGTGGACCAGTCTCTTCTGCCGTCTATGTAGATACCACCGCCGGTATTTGATGCTATATTATCTTCAATCACACCGGCTGACAAGGTCAGCTGTGACAGCCGGGTCCAAATACCACCGCCATTACTTGCTTGATTGCCTGCGATCCGTCCGCCGGTCAGATACATTTCATATCCTGTAAATACAAAAATACCTCCACCAGTACCTCCGGTATTCGTAATGATCTGAGCCGGATCCTCTATATACAACTTAGAGGCTGTACCTGAGTCAATATAAACACCGCCGCCATAACCAGAAGCTTTATTATTCTGTACCAGCACATCTGCAAAATGCAGCTCAGAAGATGTGGTTTTCACTTTGATCCCACCGCCGTGAGTGGCGCTATTGTTTTCAATCCGACCATTTAATGTAAGCGTTCCTACTGTATCGATCCTAAGACCGCCACCATCGTTTGCCTTAGATCCTAAGACCGCCACCATCGTTTGCCTTATTATCATGGATATAGACCTCTTTCCCGATGATTGTCTGTCCGGCTGTGCCTGCGCCAATACCCAGGCCTCCACCGTAATACGCTCCATTTAACCAGAACTCACCTTTTTGGACTTCCAGCTTTTGGGTACCGTAAAGATCGGCACCTCCGCTGTAACTGCTGTTTCCGTATTGTCTTGTACTGTTATCATGGATCTTGCAGTCCTTTACCAGCACCTCTCCTGCGCTTAAGGACAGACCGCCACCGCTTTTGGCCCGGTTATGATGGGCATTAATATTCTCTACGGTTTCTTCGTCTACTGCTGTAGTACGGATACCTCCACCGGATCCTTTTCCCATATTATAGGAAACTTCCAGATCCGGTCCAAGCACAACCGTTTTACAATTCTGGATATATACACCTGCTCCGTCTGTTTCCGCTGTATTGTGATGGATCTTTCCACCGGAAATCGTGACCTGGGAACCTCTGTCCGTTCCTGATGTAAAGTCAACACTTACACCGCCTCCATGGCCGCCTGCTGTATTCTCGCAGATCTCACCGTCAGTAATAAGGATCTGGTTTTGAAGGTTAAATGCTCTTCCCATATACACTCCGCCGCCATCCTTTTCTGACTGGTTATTACAGATCTTTCCGCCAGTCATGGTAAAGGAAGAAGGAGCGCTGGTGTTTATGCTGCAAAATCCAATACCACCGCCATAAACCGCTTTGTTACCGGTGATCTCTCCGCCACGGATGGTTATGGAAACATTCTGATCTGCACATACACCGCCTCCATATTTCACACCGGAAAAACCGGTGATCACACCACCGCTTAAGGTAAAGGAACCGCCCTCTCTTACGTAAATACCTCTGTTACCGGTCGCATCCTCTGATGGCTGGATCCTGCCGCCCTGGCTCTGATCCGGGTTTGTGTGGGGATTGTCTGTGGTACTGTATACTTCAAGCTTTCCTTTTACATCGATCACATTTTCCTGAGCAGAGCTTAAGGTATATCCATTCAGATCCAGGATCACATCTTTATCACTTCCGATCTGAACACTTTCTTCACAGTCTTTCAGAAGATAAATCCTCTGTCCCTCAGTGGCAGCTTTTACAGCTTCACTAATAGAGGAATAGTTCTGCCAGGTACCATTTTCATCCAGGATCTGTGCAGCTGCATCTGCAGACTGATTCTTTATGTATTTTGCATAAATATGATAGGTCTGTTCCAGACTGTCTGATTCTATATTCTCGTTATACGTCTGATAGGTGTCCAGATCATACCAGCAGTTATAATCCTTTGGCTTCATAGAGGATGCAGACATCAGGGTAAGCTTTGCACCTTTTGCTGCATATACATCACTTTTTCCCCAGGCCCACTGATTGCCATACACCAAGCCGCCTGTAACAGAAGCAGTACTGTTTCCATCCACACGGATACCACCGCCTACACTGCCTGTCGTATTGCCTGTGATGATTCCTCCTGTAATATTCAGGGTAGTCCTTGAGGAGGCATAAATGCCACCGCCGCCCCAGCTTGTATTGGAATTAACGGCTGTATTGCCGGATATCTCTCCGCCTGAGATGTTACATACTGAACTGCTCCATACATAGATACCACCGCCGAAATTATTGGCTTTGTTATCACAGATCCGGCCATCGGTCATATCCAGCCTGCTGCCGGTTAAGGAAATGGCTGCCGCCTGGGAGAAGGAGACAAAGGTG
>ONBN01000099.1 GCA_900316115.1 uncultured Eubacteriales bacterium | reverse complement strand
TATGCAAGTACCATGTGTATCGGCAATCTGAGAAGCGGAACAGCAGCCCTTTCATCTTACTGGCGTCGTAAAGATCCTAAGAAGCTGGAGCAGGCAGGCTATTATTTCGGGATCATTTTCCTGTTTGCCCTTGGCGCAGGAGTAGGCGGCAATCTGAGTATTGCCTATGGAAATAAAATGATCTGGGTATGCAGCGGTCTTCTTATGGTCAGCTTTTTCCTGATGTTTATTGAGCGGTTTAAGGCTTCAGATCATCATAATTAGAAATTCGCAGAAATATATTAAAAAAATAAACAGAGTTATATTTTACAAAATCAGAACTGTGGCATAGGTTTTTTCCTGTGCTATGGTTCTTTTTTATGAAAAAACCATTAAAATTCACTAAAAACAACATAAATCCACAAAAGACAACGGATATATTATGTTGGTTCTGTTGACATTTGCGAGAGGGGCGTATATAATAGAGAAAAATAAGGTGGGGAGGAAGTACCCTGCCACAGTGAAAAGACTTTGGAAAGCATCTGTGATTGCGGAGCATAGGCGCTGCCCTTTGGGAGAGGAGTAACATGGAGAAATATAATACAAGTGATGTTCCAAAATCATCCAGGATTTCAAGACTGGTAGATCATTTATATGAGGAGATGCCCAGGATCGAATCAGCAAGAGCCAGACTTCTTACTGAATCCTATCAGCAGACAGAAGGGGAGCCGGTGATCATCAGAAGGGCAAAGGCATTTGCACATATCCTTCACCATCTTCCTATTGTGATCCGTGAGGAAGAACTGATCGTAGGAAGCAGTACCATTGCGCCCAGAAGCTGTCAGACATTCCCGGAGTTTTCCTATCAGTGGCTGGAGGATGAACTGGATACGGTTGCAGACAGAAGCGCAGATCCGTTTTTTATAGAAGAAGAGACAAAGGAAGAACTGCGTCAGATCCATAAATATTGGAAGGGCAGGACTACCAGTGAACTTGCTACTTCCTATATGGCTCCGGAAGCCATCCGTGGCATAGAACATAATATTTTTACTCCTGGCAATTATTTCTATAATGGAGTGGGGCATGTAACTGTAAAGTACTGGGAAGTACTGGAGATCGGATATGAAGGGATCATGGCAAAGGCCAAAGCAGAACTGGATCAGTGCAATGTAGGGGATGGCAACTATGCAAGAAAGTCCCGTTTCCTGGAAGCTGTGATCATAAGCTGTCAGGCAGCCATTGATTATGCAGGAAGATATGCGAAGCTGGCACAGCAGATGGTCGCACAGTGTACAGATCCGGGCAGGAGAGCGGAGCTTCTGACCATCGCAGACAACTGCAGCAGAGTGCCTGCCAAGGGTGCAGAGAGCTTTTATCAGGCCTGCCAGTCTTTCTGGTTTGTACAGCTTTTACTTCAGATCGAATCCAGCGGACATTCCATTTCCCCTGGAAGATTTGATCAGTATATGTATCCATATTATAAGAAGGATATGGAAGCAGGACGGATTACCAGGGAAGCAGCCCAGGAGATGATCGACTGTATATGGGTGAAGCTGAATGACCTGAACAAATGCAGGGATGCAGTATCAGCAGAAGGATTTGCAGGATACAGCCTTTTCCAGAATCTGATTGTAGGCGGTCAGAATAAAGACGGGGAAGATGTGACCAATGATCTGTCCTTTATGTGTATCCAGGCTTCCATGCATGTAAATCTGCCACAGCCTTCACTGTCTATCCGTGTATGGAACGGTTCGCCACATGATCTGTTGATCAAAGCTGCAGAGCTTACCAGGACAGGGATCGGTCTGCCTGCATACTACAATGATGAGGTGATCATTCCTGCTCTTATGAACAGAGGCCTGACACTGGCAGACGCCAGGGAATATAATATCATCGGGTGCGTGGAACCTCAGAAAGCCGGAAAGACAGAAGGATGGCATGATGCTGCATTCTTTAATATGTGTCGTCCACTGGAGCTTGTTTTCTCCCGGGGTATGGACAAGGGAGAGATGGTAGGGGTTCCTACCAAAGATATCCACCAGATGAACAGCTTTGAAGAATTCTATGATGCATATAAGCAGCAGATGGATTACTGTATTTCCCTGATGGTGAATGCAGATAATGCGATCGATGTGGCACATGGGGAGAGATGCCCGCTGCCGTTTTTATCCAGTATGATCGATGATTGTATCAAGAAAGGCAAATCCACACAGGAAGGTGGAACTGTCTATAACTTTACCGGTCCGCAGGGCTTTGGAATTGCCAATATGGCAGATTCCCTTTATGCGATCAGGAAGCTTGTATTTGAAGAGAAGCAGTTTACACTTGGAGAATTAAAGGAAGCCCTGATCTGGAATTATGGAAAAGGTCTGGATCAGCAGTCTGTACAGGAGCTTGCACAGGGCATACTGAAAGAAGCTGAAAATGCAGGCAGGAAGGTAGATGAAAAGATGACAGAAGCAGTGGTTCAGTCTGTGCTTTCCACCAGGCCTTCCCAGGAGAAGATGAACCGGTATGAAGAGATCCGTAATAAGATCCTGGAAGTACCTAAGTTCGGAAATGATATTCCGGAAGTGGATTATTTTGCAAGAGATGTTGCCTATACATATACAAGGCCGATCCAGCAGTACAGCAACCCAAGAGGTGGCAGGTACCATGCCGGACTTTATCCTGTATCTGCCAATGTTCCGCTGGGAGGACAGACAGGGGCTACCCCGGATGGCAGATATGCCCATACACCTGTGGCGGACGGAGTGTCTCCA
>ONBN01000100.1 GCA_900316115.1 uncultured Eubacteriales bacterium | reverse complement strand
GCTGCTTCAAGGGTATCAAATTTTCCCATCCTATGCTACTACTTCGCCCATGAGAATCACAACTGTCCACTCTGTTCACCTGCCTTTTTTCTGAAATAAGAATGTCTGACATTATATGTAAAAAATCCACATCATTAATATCATTCCATTACACAAGACATTCTATACGCTTTTTTCAAAAAAATCAATGACTAAAACTTGTTTTTATATAGATTTTCTTGTTTTATTACATTATACTTTTACTATTGAAACTAATTACACAATAGATACAATTTTTCGGAGGTTTTTATGATAAATAGTACAGATTTTGAGCCTTTGATCCGTAAATGCACCCCAGAAGATCTGGATAGGATCATGAAGCTGCAGGAGCATATCTGCCAGACTATGGAAGATACCCGCCTTTTTGTTTCCACCAGCCGTGAAGAAAACAGGGATTATCTTATCTATCCCAATACCATCCTGGGAGTATTTGACGGAGAAAAGCTGATTGCCTATGGTTCCCTTGTTTTTCCAAATGATTCACCGGAAAATATCGGCTGGGATCTTGACTGGTCCAGGGAAAAAATTTTTCACTGCCTTACACTGGACACCATCGTGGTAGATCCTGATTACAGAGGCCACGGTCTGCAGCGGACCCTGATCCGCAGCTGCGTTGCCTATGCACTGGAATTAATGCCGGATGCCACTGTTCTGACTACCGTATCTCCGTTTAATAAATACAGCCTTCACAATGTACAGGCAGATGGCTTCCAGATCCTGAAGCGTAAGGAAAAATATGGTGGTTATGACCGCTACATCCTTGGATATACCCAGGCTCCGGACAAAGAATTCCCTGCTTTTGTGCCAGGCCCGGATGCAGTGATCCTTCCTATGGAAAATATTTTGCAGAACCCGGAGCTTCCCACAGGCTGTGAGTCTGTAGCGTTGACCATGGTTCTGAATTATTATGGACAGAAGCTTTCCAAAACCACCATTGCAGATGAATATCTGATCCGCGATCCTGAAAATTTCGTAACTGCTTATAAAGGAGATCCTTACCAGATTTCCGGTGATGGTATATATGCACCAGGACTTGCCCAAACAGCTGCCAGGTATCTGCAGGCAAATCACTGTCCCCAAACAGCAACAGACCTGACCGGCACTGAATTTACAAAGCTTTATCAGTACCTGGACAAGTCTGCACCTGTGATCGTATATAATTCTGTTTACCTGAAAACACCGATAGATGTTGCTTCCTATACCCTCTCCGGAAAAACCTGGCATTTCTACCATAATGAGCACTGCGTGGTTCTTTGCGGATATGATCCTGCAGGACACATGGTCCTGATCAACGATTCCTTGTCCGGCCTTGTGTGGCGCAGTGAAGAAGCGTTTGCCAGGATCTACGACCAGCTTGGCAAAATGGCTGTGCTGATCTCCTAGGGAAGGTCAGCTGCTTTACGCCTGTGACGCTTAGATAACCATTTCCTTCGTGTTTTCTACCTCATAGGAAGCAAAGCCTTTTTCCTCAGACTCGATCTCACCAGTCTGATTGTCATATGGGTCAATGGGCATAAATTCTTTCTTAACAGCAAAATCCTGCTGAAAAGCATTATTTGCCACCATCCGGTAGGTTTCCAGATTTCCGAAATAGAATCTGCGCCGCTGTTCATCCCCAGAGGCGTAAGCGGAACCTCCGAAGGATGGGTCTGCATAGAGCCATCCATAAGGCTCTACATAGAACATTGCCCAGTCATGTGGTCCTACATATGCCGGGTTTGCATAAAGACCGGACTGCCACTTGGCAGGTATGCCGCAGATCCTGCAAAGTGTGATAAATAAAAGCGCCTGCACGCCACAGTCTCCCCTAAGGTTTCTTGCACAATACTGGGGAATATCCGTGATCAGTGAATACTCTTTCATGTAAGAATATTGCACCTTTGTGGTAATGTAATCATAGATCCTTCTGGCAATTTCCAGAGGATCTTTTTCTTCCCCTGCGATCTCCCGGGCAAGGGAAGTGAGATAAGGACTGAACCGGATATGAGGATACTGTTCCTTCAGATATTCCTCCATTCCTTCCGGCACACTGGTCTTCTTTGTTTCACCAGACCACAGATCCACATATTTTGCAGTTACTGTATATTTATATTCCACAAAGTATGTGCGGTTTTCCTGAAGCTGATCCTGGAAGCAGATTGATCTGTACAGGGAATCCGGCTTATCAATGCTTACATTTCCCTGTGTATGATCCAGGATCTGAACATCAGAAATCTGATATGCTTCTGCCGGAATGGGAAGATGCACCTTTACCTTCATCCCAGGCTTAAACTGTTCATCCTTTAAACGAATCGTAGCACGGATATGGAAGCTTTCCTTTGCCTCTCCCTGTTCACGGATCTGCTGAACCTTCTGAAGCAGCAGCTTTTTATCCTCCGAAATCTTTTCATAAATCCTGCCTTCCAGAAAAACCCGGCTGTAACCCACACGGTATACGTTGCCGATGAACAGCCAGAAGGCAAACATCAAAATAAAACCAAGCACCGAAAACAGAATAACAGATATTTCC
>ONBN01000101.1 GCA_900316115.1 uncultured Eubacteriales bacterium | reverse complement strand
ATCTTTTTTAGAATTAAAAAGTTCCACCCTGTGGAATTTACTCCTACAAGGTGGAACTTACTCTTACAAAGTGGAATTAACTTTTACAATTGACCTTTAATGGAATGATCCGGTGATTCGGATTCTGTAATTTTATGTTGAAACCACTGTAAAAGAGTGATACCCTTATGTTTAACGCAAGACTAACCTGGTTTGACGATTTTAACAGGAGGAACAAAAATGGAGAGCCATATGAGAGAACAGCTTCTTAAATTATTAGAAAATAACAGCCGGCTGACCAATGCAGAACTGGCGATCATGCTTGATGTTACAGAGGATCAGATCCATGATGAGATCGCAGCACTTGAAAAAGAGCATATTATCTGCGGATATCATACACTGATCAACTGGGATAAAGTAAATGATAATGATGTTACAGCCCTGGTGGAGCTTCACGTTACCCCGCAGGGTGGCAACGGATACCAGCAGCTGGCAGACCGGATCAAGCAGTATCCACAGGTACTCACCCTTTATCTTATGTCCGGAGCCTATGATTTCCTTGTTATGGTAAAAGGTAAAACCCTGAAAGAAATTTCTCTGTTTGTTTCCGGCAAGCTTGCCTCCATTGATGAGGTACAGAGCACAGCCACTCATTTCGCCCTTACCAAATACAAAGAACTGGGCGTTGACTTTAACAGCAAAAAATCTGATGAAAGAATGAAGATGACACCATGAATGAATTTCTATCCGAAAAAGTAAAGGCTTTAAAGCCATCTGGAATACGTAAATTTTTTGATGTAGTAAATGAAATCCCCGGTGCGATCTCCCTTGGTGTTGGAGAACCGGATTTTGAAACTCCTTATCACATCCGTGAAGCCGGAATCCAGGCACTGCAGGCAGGTAAAACCTTCTATACTTCCAACAGTGGCCTGATGGAGCTTCGTAAAGCAGTTTCTGACTTTACCAAACGGCGTACAGGACTTACCTATGATCCAGCTTCTGAGATCATGCTTACTGTAGGCGGCAGTGAAGCCATTGACGTAGCCCTACGTACCATTATCAATCCAGGGGATGAAGTTATTTATATTGAGCCCAGCTATGTATCTTATCTGCCATGTATTCTTCTGGCTGACGGAGTCCCGGTTCCAATTGAGTTAAAAGCCGAGAATCGCTTCCGTCTTACCCGTGAAGAACTTGAGGCAGCTATTACACCCAAAAGCAAAGCTCTGATCCTTTCTTTCCCCAATAATCCTACCGGGGCGATCATGGAAAGGGAAGACCTGGAAGCCATTGTTGATGTAATCAAAGAACATCATCTTCTTGTGATCTCTGATGAAATTTACAGCGAACTTACCTATGAAAAAGAACATGTATCCATCGCTTCCCTTCCAGGCATGAAGGAATACTCCATTGTGATCAATGGTTTTTCCAAGGGCTTTGCCATGACAGGATGGCGTCTTGGTTATGCTCTGGGCAATAAGGAGATCCTGAAACAGATGATCAAGGTTCATCAGTATGCCATTATGTGTGCTCCTACAGTGAGCCAGTATGCTGCTATCGAAGCCATGTACAATGGGGATCAGGATGTTATTTACATGCGGGAATCCTACAACCAGAGACGTCGTTTCCTTTATCACGAACTGCAGCGTCTTGGACTGCCCTGTTTTCTGCCTGAAGGTGCTTTCTACATGTTCCCGGACATCCGTGAATTTGGCATGACCAGTGAGGAATTTGCCCTTGACCTTCTAAAAGAAGAAAAGGTAGCCGTTGTTCCAGGCAGTGCTTTCGGAGATTGCGGTGAGGGATTTATCCGTATCTCCTATGCTTATTCCATTGAGGAGCTTAAAGAAGCCCTTCTTCGTATTGAGAGGTATCTGAATCGGAAGCGCAGCCAGGCAGGCTCATCAGAAAAGTAAGTACAGCCCACTCCCAGCAGTTCTGACAGGAGGTAAATATATGTTCCGCTTATGGGGAAAAATCTGGAAAGACAACCATATGCTTAAAGACGAGGTGGTATGTGATGACCGTGAAGATACCCGTACACACAAGGTTTTCCACTGTCTTGAGCAGCTTTGCTATGATATGGATCTTGGCAATCCTATCTGGCTGGATACTACGATCCGTCATTTCCAGAAGCATGACAAAGCACGTTTTTACCAGGATAATTTTATTGAACAGATTGATTTTGACTACCTGGAGATCCAGGTAATTGAAGAAGATTGAGACTATGAGAAAAAGTCTGTAAATAAGATTCTTCTATGATAAGAAAGGGTGATCAGCTAAAAAATCAGGCTTTTCACCCTCGTTTTATATATAGCAATTGTTGAATGGCATGTCAAGAGCAGGCGGCTCACCGCCTGTTTCTATGACATGTTTTTTATTATTCCGGAAGCCGTCCTTCGTACATAATACTCAGTTCACCATACACCTGTGCCCAGTTCCGAATCGTACTGGTCCATTGTAAGCGCTTAATTCTTGGGTAACTATACATTTGCCATTTTGCAGTTCATAATGATTGATAGTAAATAGTTTTTTACTCCACTTCGCAGATAGGAAGTG
>ONBN01000102.1 GCA_900316115.1 uncultured Eubacteriales bacterium | reverse complement strand
CAGTACTGTTATTTACAGTCAGACTGTCTGTTGCTGTTACTCTGCCTCCCATTGCATTTAGTACCGCATTATCCAGTGTAATGGATTTCACATCCAGCCTCTGGAATGTAAGGCTGCTTCCGGAAAGGATGACAGATCCACTGCCTGTGGTATTTCCGGTTACATTTAATGCATAGCTGCCTGCCCGGATCTGCAGACTGCTGCCTGCTGCCAGTTCAATATTTCCGATCTCAAGAGCATCGGAAAGAGTAAGCACTGCCTGTGCATTCTCCATCAGTCTTAATGTGCCGATCCTGGAGCTGCTGCTTACAGAAAGCATTACAGTACCAAAGCCCTCTCCTTTAACGATAGGCTGGATCTGCAAAACAGACAATTCACTCCCCGTATCTGCAAGGTCTACGGAAATATCCTGCCCTCCGGAGTAAGAAGTTCCACTATATGTATTATCACCAACATAAACGGTTCTGGCACCTACGTCCTGTCCGTTTCCTGTAAGACGGTATCCGTTTCCGGTACCTGTCTGAACACTGCCTGTAGAAACAAACTGTGCATTGGTAAGAAGATAAACCTGCTCTACAGATACTGTACTCAGGTTGATCTCAGTAAGACCTTCTTCTGCAGCCGGCACTGGATCTGCCATTGGATGATCTGTAAAAATTTCCTCGGTCTGATCCCCGTTTACTGTATCCCCAAACACAGAATCATCTGTTTCTTCGGAAGCCACATCCTGTACGTCCGGTTCCTGCGGCTGTTCTTCCTCAGGCATCTGTACCTCTTCCGGTTCCTCTGTATCTTCCACATCTACTACCTGCGTGCTTTCCTGAACATCCGGCTGTGTATCATCCGCCAGTACAACCGTCCCGGAAATACTCTGCATGATCATTGCAAATGCGAGGAGGATACTTATTAATTTGTTCATTTTTCTGTCTTTTCTGTTCAAGTCTTTTCCCTCCTCGTTTTATTTTGTCAGATTGATCTCGGTCCCCATACCGGATCTTTCTGTAAAGCTGTCTGTAATATTTTTGAAAAACAATAACTGATAAGTGGTGTTATCTTCAGCCGCAAGGGTGCCTTGCCCGGATGCATCTGACCAGCTTGCCATATCTGCATTGGTACTGTCTGGATCCAGCTGTCCTGCATTCCACTTCACTGTAATATTACCACTGTAGTCATTGGCTTGAATGGTAAGAAGTACCGTTCCGTCTGACTGATCCTTTACTGTATAGGATGGGCTTCTGTCTGATGCCACCGTAAAGGTAGCTGAAAGTGTTTTTATATAAGGTGCTGTAGTGGTTACAGTAACAGTTACTGTATCACCGGCTTTCACATCTGTACCAGGTGTAAGGTGCAGGGTCTGGGATGTACGGTCCGCATTCTTTTTGAATACTCCGTTATTAGGATCACTTAATACCCACTGTCCCTTTACGTTTACTGTATAGCTGATGTCGTCTCCTGCAATAAGGGCAACATTTTCTTTTTCATAATTATATAGAAGAATGTCAATTCCTGATCTCCAGTCCGTAACATCGTAGGATGCTCCTTCTTCTTCCAGAAGATCCGAAGTCAGATGGAAATCTGATGATTTCATTTCTTCCTGTTTCTGATTATCCGACGTATATCTGGCCAGAACCCCTCCTGCCAGGATACACACAAGAACCGCCGGAAGAAACAGCCACAGCCACTTCTTCCTGGATCTGTATCTTTTTTCTTTATCGCCTGCCTGGCTTGTCTTGATCTCTCTTTTCTTCATTATAAATCTTCACCGCTCTCTTCTAGTCTACCTGCTTTGCATTTACATTTAATACAAGTACGGATGTACCGCTTGTATTTGCGTATTTTGCATCTGCTTCTGACCTGGGCCAGCTTACGCTTAATACATAATTCTTTTCCAACGCTTCTGCCGGTGCAAAGGTAACAGCATCTGATTCATCTTTCAGATCTACATTGTCCCCAAAGCTTTTTACCTTGCACATCTCTTTACTGCTTCCGGATCTTTCAGGATCCTCTTCTGTCACTGTACATTCAAGAGGCATGCTGCCTGCCAGTTCCAGCCCGATATGGTATTCTGTCGTGACTTCATTCACTTTATTATCTTTATTGTTACTTACTGTAAAATGATACTTACAGGTATCACCTGGCTTTTCAACTCTCTTAAGATCTATGATCTGGCTTCCACTGCCATCTGCAAGCTGAAATACAAAAGCTGCTACTCTGGCAGTATCACTGCCGGAACTCTCCGTTGTGTATCTGGCATATACATTTCCCAGCATCCAGAGAGAGATCATGATCAGACACAGCAGAACTGCCACAGCCTGATAGATCCGGCTACTGATTCTGTTTCTGTACTTTGTTTTCCTGCATTTCTTTTTTCTGTGTTTCTTTTTCCAGATTTTCTTTTTCCTGTATTATCTCTTCCTGTATTATCTCTTCCTGTATTTTCTCTTCCTGTATTTTCTCTTCCTGTATTATCTCTTCCTGTTGTTTCTCGTCCTGCTGTGTAGTCTTCTTTGAGCCTTCCTGCTCCATCTCTTCTTTCAGTCTACGGATCTCTTCCTTGATCCCTTCCAGCTGTCTGTCATCAGATACCTTCTGTTTTCTGAAGGAGCCTTCCATTAAAAGGACTGCACACAACAGCAGTAAAATGATCCCAACCGGTGTTTTCAAAAAGCTGACCAGATTTCCCAGAAACGGGATCCAGCCGATCACTACACCTTTTATCTGGCTTACGTCAAAGACCGGATCTGCTGCTTCATTGGCATCGCCCTTTGTAGTCACCAGATTTCCCTCAATCCGGATCACTCGATGGACGATCAGCTCCTGACCTGACTGATATACAACGATCTGTCCTGGTTCTGTCTGTTTTTCTTCTTTTACCAAAAGCAAGGCTCCTTTTGAAAACGTAGGCTCCATACTGCCAGAAAGCACATTGGCGATTCCATAGCCAAAGGGCATTGGCAGATGATTGCCTCCGATCCCGGATGCATTTGCAAAATACACATTCATTCCCAGGATCAGGCCGATCACTGCGAGCAGGATCCTTCTCAGAACCGGACTTGTCTTTCTTGTTCTGCTTTTCATTATCTGTCCTGTTCTTTCTTCCTTCTATATATAAAGTACAGTCCCATGCCAA
>ONBN01000103.1 GCA_900316115.1 uncultured Eubacteriales bacterium | reverse complement strand
TCCTTAAGGTATTTTTGTTTTGGTCGACTTAATCCTAACATAAGGAGAAGGTGCTTTCTTTATCTTTATTTAATTTCCCTACAAAAACTTTACCCTAGCCTTTTATCTGGACTTTATTTATCTGTGTAATGACACAGTAAAATAATCATTAGCAAATTTACAATCATTTCCGTTGCATTGTAGTAGAAAAGATTTTGGTTATCTATCATGCGAGGCTTTCGTAGATTTCGACTGCGCTAGCTTCTTCAAGATTTGCATTGTCTGAGCGAAGCGAGTTTTGCAAATCTTGGAGATAATAAGCGCGCGGGAGAAATCCGAAAACGAAGCCCTGATATATAAACATATCTTTTCTGCTACCTAATGCAACATGAACAAAATAATCATAAAATTTGCCAAATGATATTTTACTGTATCCTGTGTAATCTGGTAGTATACGCTGTATTGCGTAATTCCCCTGCATTGGTTATAATTATCTCATTCAAAACTATTGAGAACACGGAGAAACTATTTCATGGAAAAGCAAAAAGCACTCCCCAAACACTTCAGACGCATCCTCCCATTCCTGATTTTTCTTCTTTTTATAAGCGGAGTATGTGTCCTTGTTTACAAAGCCCAGTTCCGGTATGATCTGCACAAACCGGTACAATATATCATGATGACTACCCACAAGACCAACGGTGAAGTCATTCTTACCAAAGATTCGCCTTCGCTTACAGAAGAGTTTTTCTGTTCGGTACCTGAACTGAAAAACTTTTCAATGGAATGCACTGCCTATCGTGCCAGCTCAGATGCCAGGATTTCCATTACCTTATCCGATGCCGAAAGCGGACAGACCCTTTACAGGGACAGCCAGAAAATCACCGGATTGATCAAGGCTTCCAATTTCAGATATCTGAAATGCTCCTTAGATGAAGAATTTACAGATTCTGAATCCAGTCTTCTCCGATTGGAGCTCACCCTGGAACATGCACAGGATACAACTTTGCACTTTACAGCAAACCAGAGACAGATCCTTGTATCTTCTTTTAATGACAACCCGGCAGACCACAGCAATGTGGTTTATTCCCTTAGTTACAGTGACAACAGCTTTATGTCTCTGTTCTATGCCATTTTGTGTGCTGCTCTGCTGTTTTTTGCTGCACTGGCTTATTATCTGATAATGATCCGCCGTCAGAAGGTCCAGCAGTTCTTTGTACCGCTTGCACTTTTGCTTGGCCTTATTTTTCAGTGTCTTGTTACTGTCCACGGAGTGCCGGATGAATCCACTCACCTGGACACTGCTTATAAGTATTCCAACCAGATTCTTTTTGTACAGTCCACAGATACACCTGGAACTATTTACAAAAGGGAATGTGATGCCAGACTAAGTGAAATGCTGGCAAACGGCCTGGAAAGCAACTCTTATTATCAGCTGCTTTACCATACCTTTGAGCGTTCCTCTGATACACAGCTGGTACAGGTGTCCTATATAGATGGCACCAATCTGGTTCCCGGGATCGTGTATCTGCCAGCTGCCCTTGGCATCAGTGTGGGACGGGTTCTGGGGCTTTCCGCAATGCTTACCTTCCAGCTTGGCCGTATCTTTAACCTGCTGGTGTTTATCCTTCTGATCCGTCTTGCCATCGGCATAACGCCCTATTGGAAAAACCTTTTCGGTGCTCTTGGATTGCTTCCAATTACCCTGCAGCAGGCCGCTTCAGCCTCTTATGATGCAATTATCAATGGGCTGGTGTTTTTGTTCATTGCCCTGTGTTTCCTTTGCCAGAACACACAGGTACTCCATAAAAAACAGCTGATCCCAACAGGATTGCTGGCTGTATTTGTAGCAGTGATCAAAGGAGGCGTATATCTGCCGCTGCTGTTTCTTTTGATTCTGTGTTTTCATCACAGGTCATCTGGAATGCATCCTGCCAGAAAAAGGAAGCTGCTTCTTGGCTCTGCCCTTGCCTTTGTCCTGCTGGCAGCACTTGCACTTGTAAAATTTATGCCTGTATTTAATGACTTCCTGTCTTCCGCTGCAGCAGTTGACCAGGAAAATTCATTATATACCATTCCTTACGTACTTCAGCATCCGCTGCATACTGTATATTTATTGTGGAATACATTGATGAAATGTGGGGACGATCTTGTTCGTGGACTTCTCGGAGGCATGCTTTCCTGGCTGGATTTCCAGATGAACTGGATCTTTATCAT
>ONBN01000104.1 GCA_900316115.1 uncultured Eubacteriales bacterium | reverse complement strand
GCTGAGTACCCTGATCCGAACTACTGATCCTCATTCATTCTCAGCTATCATGAATTATCCGGAATTGAGTAGATCATTAATAAAACTGGTATGCCGGTGTAAAGATTTGATTGCATATTCAGTATATAATGGTTTGTGCATTTATGCCAGTATATACATTTGGATAACGGATGAGAAATGAAAAAAAATATCAAAAAGCCTGCCTGAAATAAATACAAAATCATAAGCAGAATCCCTGCAGCTCCTTCGTACAAGTGTAAAAAGGACAGGGATATGCTCCACATTAAACCGGCATTTATCATAAAGATCAATACCTGATATATTCGCCATGATTAACCATAACACCAACACTGTCACCGTATGCACTATACACTGTACCGTCGGATGCTATATAGACATGTCTTCCATACTCATCTGTTGCATCAATAAAATGAGGTGTGCTCAGACACCAGACAATAGGTATAAAAAACACAGCCAGCTTCATACCTACGCCGCATCCACTGATAAGCATATCCTTTGCCAGACTGCCTTTAAGCTGGACCGGGCATCTCTTCTTTGCATCAATGTATAAGAAAAAAGCAACAGCCAGAAGTACCGCCCCAAAGAGAAAACACATTGCCATATAGCTGATTATTGATGTAACAGAGCCATTTACAAACAATGCTATTACGGGAATTAAAGCCATCATTCCAATGCCACAAAGCAGCAGATCCGCATAAAGATACGCACGGATCCTTCCATAAACATTGAGTGCCTTATAAAGACCAGTAGTATCACTTTCCTTTGCTGCACAAACAATAAAAAACACAAGACCTGCAATGCATAAAGCAGCTAAAAACATGTAAATCATTTTGAACCTCCTCCTTATTAATGCTTATTACACGACTTTTTTAATCCTTTTAAACTGTACTAATGAAATATCTCTGTGGTTAATTTTTGTTATTATAACCACAGAGATATTATTATTTTTTTATGAAACTGAAATTTAATAGATTTACTTAGCTATTCCATTGAGAGCAAAGACTGGCTGTTCCTTCTGGTTTTCAGCCTGATCTACATTGTACTGGCCATCATAATGCTCAGCTTCGTTGACAAAGATCTGCGCTGACAAAGATCTGCGCTGACAAAAGTAAGATAAGCGAAGCCAGGCAAAAGATACACTAATACAAGTAAAACAGCCTGCTTCCGCTGAAAGCCCCACTTACAGGTATCCCAGGATCTCCCCGATCTTGTCATGAAAGACCAGATCTGCTTTTCCTTCCATTCTGGTCTTTCCTTTGTTGATGATGATCAGGTATTGTCCGTGGTACATGTGGGCCAGCTGGGCGGCGGAGCCCACTTCCAGGGAGGTTCCTCCAATGATCAGGCAGTCGGCGCGGCCAATCAGATCAATCGCGCCCCGGTAGGCTTCTTCCGGGAGGAATTCGCCGTAGAGGGTGACATCAGGGCGGACTAATTTTCCGCAGGCAGGGCAGGTCGGAATCTTTTCGGGGCTGTCAAATATGAAATCTTCACCGTACTGCTGTCCGCAGGAAACGCAGTGGTTTGAACGGATGGTTCCGTGGATCTCATAGACTTTCCGGCTGCCGGCCTTCTGGTGCAATCCGTCGATGTTCTGGGTGATCACGCCTTCCAGCTTTCCTGCGCGCTCAAGCTCCGCCAGTTTATAATGAGCGGCATTGGGCTGTGCCCTTCGGGCGTCCAGGTTTTTCCGATAGTAGGAAAAGAAAACTTCCGGCTTTTTGTGCAGACAGTCATAACTCAGCAGATATTCCGGTTTGTATTTGGCGAAGCTCTTCTCTCTCTTGCGGTAAAGGCCGTTCTTGCTGCGGAAGTCCGGGATGCGTTGCAACAGCCGGTTGGCCGCGTCGGAACCCCGATGGATATCGCCAGTATGGTTATGTTCCTGTGTTCTGACAAGGCAGGATTTATCACCGGTGAAAATATCTGTATTGACGGTGGTATGACAAAGCTGATGATCTATCATGATGACTGCGGCTGGACCTATACACCCGAAGAGTGATTTGCAGTCTTGAAAACCTGCCAGCCGCAG
>ONBN01000107.1 GCA_900316115.1 uncultured Eubacteriales bacterium | reverse complement strand
CGTCCTTTCATACAGTAAAATATAGGTATGCGGCTATCTGCTTGGATAATTACGCTAAGGACAGTGTACAGAAATCTTTGTCTGATCATCAACATGAAGAGACCGGCGCTTATACAGACGCTCACTGCATGAAGCGCCGGTCTCTCTTTTTGCCCTTTTCAGGCAGGAAAGAGGTCGCGCAATGAGAAAAAAGAACAAAACGGACAGGTCAGCCACCTACTTTATTATGACTGTTCCGGCATTGGTCATCTTTATCATTTTTTTTATTCTTCCACTGATTTTTACTGCCAGGTATAGCTTCTATAACTGGACCAATTATGCAAAGGAGATTACCTTCTCCGGACTGGATAACTATAAGAAGCTGCTCTCTGACCGTACTTTGTCAAAGGGGATCATGAATACTCTGCAATATGCCATTATTAATGTTCTCCTTCAAAGCCTGATTGCACTTCCTGTTTCTGTCGCCCTTAATTCAAAGCTGAAAGGCAGGAATATTTTCAGGGCTATCTATTTTACGCCTGCTGTACTTAGTACACTGGTCGTTGGTTATCTTTGGAAATATCTGCTTTCTGCCAGTGATTATGGATTTGTTAACCAGATTATCGCTGGTTTGGGGCTTGAGAAGGTTAACTTTCTTGGAAATGGGAAAACAGGACTTTGGTCTATCATTCTGATCGAGGTATGGCAATGGTTCGGCTGGGCCATGGTGATCTATCTTGGGAACCTGCAGTCAATCAGCGATGATCTCTACGAAGCGGCAGCAATGGACGGCGCAAATGCATGGGATCGCTTTTGGCATATTACGATACCTGGGCTGGCACCAGCGATCAAGATTAATCTGGTCACTGGCATGATTTCCGGGTTAAAGGTATTTGATATTGTTCTGGCGACGACAAACGGAGGACCTGCCCATCAGACAGAAACCATTCTGACCCTGATGTTCTCAAAATTTTCAGATGGGAACTATGGGTATGCATCTGCTTTTGGTATGGTATTCCTGGCGGTCAGCATGCTGCTTGCGGTGGTGCTGCTAGGTATTTTCAGGCAATGGGAGAGGAGGCTGGATTAAATGAAAAGGAAAAAAATAGTCTGTAGCATTCTTTTATATTTCCTTCTGGGAATACTGGCTATTCTTGTACTGGTACCGGTTTATTATCTGATTGTGACGACATTTAAATCCGGAACAGAAGCAGCTCTTTATCCAATGGCACTGCCAACTTCTTTCAGCCTGCAAAGCTATAAAGAAGCATTTGTGAAAATGCAGTATCCGAGGGCATTTTTAAATACCCTGGTCATAACTGGTGTATCCGTAGGCGGAATTATTATCACAGCATCCATGTCTTGCATTTGATGAACAGGCTTACCGCGGTCATCCTGGTGGATATTGCCGTAAACCTGCCTTTTGCTGTGTTCCTGTTTAAGAGCTTTGTATCTACCATCCCTGTGGAATTGGAGGAGGCCGCCAGAATTGATGGCGCGGGAGTCTATAAAACTTTCTGGATGATCACGTTTCCGCTTCTGAAACCTACAATCGCCACGGTTGCCATTCTGAATACATTGACGATATGGAATGACTTTATGGGACCGCTTTATTTTCTGCAGTCGAGGGAAAAGGATGTTATCCTGCAGGAAGTGTACCGGAATATCGGACAGTTTTCAACGGACTGGACAAGTCTGTTTCCTATGATGGTGTTGGGTGTGCTGCCGCTGCTGATCTTTTATCTGGCCATGCAGAAGATGGTGATCGGAGGCGTGATGAGCGGATCCGTGAAGGGGTAAGAAGACATGAATCCTTTTGTGATCGAGACAAATGAAAAAGACGGACTCCGGAAGCTTGCCTGCAGAACAGACAGGTATGCAATGAACTGGGTGAAAAAAGAAAGTCTCTGGGGTATCGTAAATGTTCCGCACGGCATCTCTTGCAGTGTGAAAAGGATCCTGGAAGAGGACGATACATTCGTTGAGTGTTATCGATTTATAAACCAGACCGCGTTTCCAATTTACCTGCAAAAGACAGATATCGGCATAGCCGTTTCCCTGCCGGATTATTATTCGGATGCAAAGGAGTGCATGCACTATTGCTGTCATACGCATATATGGTGCGGTGGCAGCAGCGCATGGATCCTGGCACTGCGAATGGGAGGGGAATCCCCGCATCTGGGCATGGTTGT